>JAACEL010000017.1 GCA_011682535.1 Nitrospiraceae bacterium
ATCCCGATCAGATACAGCCCCAGTGTGAACCAGTCCCAGATATTAACGCCGAATAGATCCACGAAATCACTCCCCATCCCGTTCCAAGTCTGCACGCGGTCCTCAAAGCCAGAGCGAGGACAACTCGGCGAAGCGTCCGGCCCTGCACCGTTGCGCTGGGCGGACCCATGGTAGAGGTTGCGTGACGGGTGCGTCAAGACAGCAACGGGCAGAAGAACTGGGCCTGCGCCATCGTGTATACTGGCGCGCAGCGGGAGGGTGGGCGGATGGTGTCTGCATTCCGCGTTCGGGACGACACGCATGTGAACCCGGCAGAAGAAAGCGCATGATGACGGCGATCGCGGAAATATCAACCCAACCACTACTCCATACGCCTCCACAGGGCGATGCCCGCCAGACGCCTCAAATCGTGCTCGAGCGCCTGCGCGAGGGCAATATCCGCTTCGCGGCGGGCCAATGCGCCCACCCCCATGGCAACGCCGAGCGCCGTACGGAAACCAGCGAACACGGCCAGCACCCGTTTGCCACGGTCATCGCCTGTTCGGACTCGCGCGTGCCGCCCGAACTGCTGTTCGACGCGGGTATCGGCGACCTGTTCGTCGTGCGCGTGGCGGGCAACGTGTGTAACGTAGATGAAGTCGGCTCGATTGAATACGGCGTCGCCCAGTTCGAAACCCCCGTGTGTGTCGTGCTGGGCCACACCCAGTGCGGCGCAGTCACCGCCGTCGCACAGGGCGCGGATCTGGACGGCCCCATCGCACGCCTGGTGCAACCCATCCAGGACGTAGTGGCGCGGATCAAGTCCGCTTCCGAACCACCGGAAGGCAGCGCGCTGGTCGATGCCGCCATTCGCGCGAACGTACGGCGGGCTATCGATGACCTGCTGGCCGGCAGCGCCGCCACACGCGCGCGCGTGGAAAGCGGCGCCCTCCAAGTGGTCGGGGCCATCTACCACCTTGACGACGGCACGGTGGAATGGCTCGAAGCGGCGGGCGGATAGCCGCCCGGCTGCCAGCCGGCCACCGGCACAACCCGAAAGCAAATGGAACACCGCATGAATCATCCTTTGATAACGTCCGACGCAGCATCATACTTTCCCTTCGGCTTCCCCCTGTCCCGTTCCGCCTGGGATGAATACGGCATCGACGATGTCGTAGCAGCCACCCCGGAAGCCACCCAGGCCCCGATCGTGTACACCATGCGCGCCCTCGCCAGCCGCATGAACGAGCATCGCGACTTCAGCGTACCGGGTACGGAACCGGTGCATGCGGGCCAATTGCTCGCTTCTGGACTCCTCACCGAGGTTTTGCGCTTCATAGCCACCACCTATTGCGCGGACGACCACCCCGGCGTGCTGGGGCAGGCCCTGGACAATGTTCGCGTGACGCAAGGATCCAATACGGTGGTGCAGCCGATTGACGCCTTCGTGTCCCTCTACCCCCCCGGGCCTGTGCGCACCGCGCAGTGCACGCAAAGCGAGTACCTGCGTGCCGATTCGGACGGCATCCCCAACTCTGAAGGCGCCACCCGCGAACTCTTGCTCCTTCGCCTGTCGGTCTTGAACAGGGCATTACGGCCGTGCCTGGAACTCTTCGACGATGTGCACCTGAAACGCCGCGCCCCATACGAGCGCTTGGTAGCGGCGCTGGCCGCGCACTTCCGCACCCAACCGCCCGTAGACGACACGGGGCAGAACCTGTTCGACTTCCTGCGCTCCCCGGCCTTGGCGTGCCCCGATTCCCTGGAGGACCAGCTCGACTACATCACCGAGAACTGGGCCTACCTGCTGCCGCCCGACCTGCTCGAACGACTGCGCCTGGTGGCCGGCATCGTGCGTGAGGAGACCCTCATGCGCGGCCATGGCCCGGGCCCGCTCGAAGTGATGCGATTCGGCCCCGACCACCTGCTCGACTGGGGCTATCCCGAGCCGGCCGCCTTCACCCACGACCGCGACTGGATGTCGAACGTGGTGCTGATCGCCAAGAGCGTCTACGTGTGGCTCGACCAACTATCCAAACACTATCGGCGTTCCATCACACGCCTGGACCAAATCCCCGGCGAGGAACTCGATCGCCTGGCGCGCTGGGGGTTCACCGGCCTATGGCTGATCGGCGTGTGGGAACGCTCCGCCGCGTCTCAACGCATCAAACAGATCATGGGCAACCCCGAGGCCCTCGCGTCGGCCTATTCGCTCTACGACTACGTGGTCGCCGGCAACCTGGGCGGACCCGAAGCCCTCGGCCGCCTGCGCGAGCGCGCCTGGCAACGTGGCATCCGCCTCGCCAGCGACATGGTGCCCAACCACGTCGGCCTTTACTCGCGATGGGTGATCGAGCATCCCGATTGGTTCATCCAGCTCAGCTACCCGCCGTATCCCGGCTATCAATTCACCGGCGAGAATCTCTCGCGGGATCCCACCATAGGCCTGTTCATCGAAGACGGCTACTGGCACCACGGCGACGCGGCCGTCGTGTTCAAACGCGTAGACAACCGCACCGGCGATACCCGTTACATCTACCACGGCAACGACGGCACCAACATGCCCTGGAACGACACCGCCCAGCTCAACTTCCTCATCCCGGAAGCGCGCGAGGCCGTCATCCAGTGCGTGCTGCACGTCGCGCGTCAGTTTCCTATCCTCCGCTTCGACGCCGCCATGACTCTGGCCAAAAAACACTACCAGCGGCTTTGGTTCCCGAAGCCCGGCGACGCTGGCGCGGTCCCCTCGCGCGCCGAACACGGCATGACGCGCCCCGAATTCGACGAGGTGTTCCCCAGGGAGTTCTGGCGGGAAGTCGTCGATCGGATCCAGGCCGAAGTTCCCGATACACTGCTGATCGCCGAGGCCTTCTGGCTAATGGAGGGCTACTTCGTCCGTACTCTCGGTATGCACCGCGTGTACAACAGCGCGTTCATGAACATGCTGAAGATGGAAGAAAACGCCAAGTACCGCGCGACGATACGCAACGTGCTCGAGTTCAGTCCCGAGGTGCTTAAGCGGTTCGTCAACTTCATGAACAACCCCGATGAGCGCACCGCCATCGAGCAGTTCGGTAAGGAGGATAAGTACTTCGGTGTAGCCGCGCTCATGGTCACCATGCCGGGCCTGCCGATGTTCGGACACGGCCAGATCGAAGGCTTCACCGAGAAGTACGGCATGGAGTATCCCCGGGCCTACTGGGACGAGCAGGTCGACGAAAACATGGTGCAGCGCCACGAGGCCGAGATCTTCCCCCTCATGCGCAAGCGCCATCTGTTCAGCGGTGTCGATCACTTCGCCTTTTACGACTTCGTCACCGAGGCGGGCACCGTGGACGAGAACGTCTTCGCCTACTCGAACCGCGCGGGCGACGAGCGCGCCCTCATCGTCTATAACAATGCTTACACCAACACGCGCGGGAGGATCCAGATGTCCACCGCCGTCAACCTGGGCGATGCGGAAAACAAGGACTTACGCCGCACCGCACTGTCCGAAGCCCTCGCCCTCGACACGCGCGACGACCACTTCTGCGTCTTCCGCGACCACCGCGCGGGACTCGAGTTCATCCGCTCGGGATCCGAGTTGGCGCGTGACGGCCTGGCGGTCGACCTGCACGCCTATCAGTACAACGCCTTTCTCGACTTCCGTACCATTCACGACAAGGATGGCACCTGGCGCCGCCTGGCCGACTCGATGCAGGGCGGCGGCGTACCGAGTGTGGGCGAAGCCTACGCGGCCATGATGCTCGAACCCATCCACGTTCCCTTCCGGAAAGTGATGAACGCGGAGCGGCTCGAGGCCCTGTCCTGCCCCCGCACCAAAGCCGTCACCCAGGATCTGTCCGGCGCGTTGACCGAGTTCGTGGAGGCCATTCGCCAACACATCGGCGTCGAACTCAGTCCACGCGAGATCGTCGACGCTACGCTGGCGGAATTGGACGTTCTCGAGACCTTCGACAAGCGCCTCAAGCGGATACGGCCCAGTCAAGAAACCCTCGACTCTATACTCGGCGCGATCCCCAGTCCCTACGCCGAAGACCTGACGTTCTGGCGCGTACCCATCGCGCTGGCCCTCATGCAACAGCCCGGCCGGGTGCGCGCCGCGTACGATTTCTCCCCGCAGCCCGCCGCCACCACGGACGACTGGCTCCTCTCGCGTATCGTCGCGGAGGCTTTCGCGGAAGACGACGAGGACGACACGTCGGTGTGGCAAGACACTCTGCTCGTCAAGGTTCTGGCCACACACCCCACCGCCCTCGACTTCTTCCCGGCCGGCGGCGGCGCCATCACCATGCGCCGTATGTTCGAGGATCCGTCCGTCCAACGTTTCCTCTACCTGAACCGCCATGCCGGCTCGGTCTGGTTCAACAAGGAACAGATGGAGCGTCTCGTCTACTGGCTGCTGTTCGAGTCGGTGGTAGCGCTGGCCCGCGACGGCGCGCTCACCAAGACGGCCCTCAGTGCACGCGCGGAGAACGCCGCCCAGATTCTGGCCGCGGCCGACGAAGCCGGTTACGAAGCCGAGACCTTCTTTGCGCATCTTTCGCACGAAGAGTAGCGAGCCAAAACAACGAAAACCCCGGACACCGCTGGGCGGTATCCGGGGTTGTGATGTCTCCAATAGTGTTGCGCCGCGCTACGCGCTTTCTTCCCCGGCCTCTTCGGGCTCAGGCAGCACGTCGCCGATTTCGAGATCGTCGGCATAGTCCTGCGAGTCGACGCCTTTGAGAACCACATGCGTGTCCTGGTAGTGGGGACTGCCCGTTCCCGCCGGGATCAGATGCCCGATGATCACGTTTTCTTTGAGCCCGCGCAGATAGTCGCGCTTGCCGGCCAGAGCCGCCTCGGTAAGCACACGCGTCGTCTGTTGGAACGAAGCCGCGGCCACGAAACTCTCCGTGCTGAGGGCCGACTTCGTGATGCCCTGCAGCATCGGCTCGGCCTCCGCGGGGCGTCCGTTGCGGCGCGTCGTTTGCTCGTTCTGCTCGCGGAAGCGGATCTTGTCGACTTCCTCGTGTGCGAGAAACGCCGTGTCGCCCGGGTCGTCTTTGATACGCACCTTGCGCAACATCTGCCGCACGATCACCTCGATGTGCTTATCGTTGATGCGCACGCCCTGCAGGCGGTACACCAACTGCACCTCGTCGAGCAGGTACTTGCGCAACTGGTCTTCGCCCTGGACCTCGAGGATATCGTTCAGAATGACCGGCCCGTCGGTCAGGCGCTGACCCGCGTACACGCGGTCGCCCGTTTGCACGTTGAGATGCTTGCCCGGGGGCACGGTGTAGGTGCGTTCCTTGCCGACCGGTGGAATCACCTTTACCTTACGCATACCCTTGGTAGCGCCACCCAGCTCGATTATGCCGTCGATGTGGCTGATGATGGCCGGATCCTTGGGCTGGCGCGCCTCGAAAAGCTCCGCCACGCGCGGCAGACCGCCTGTGATGTCCTTCGTCTTACTCATCTGGCGCGGGGCCTTGGCGAGCAGGTCGCCGGCGCGGACTTTCTCGCCGTCTTTCACGACCACGTGGGTCTGGGCGGGAATCGTCGCATACGCCAACACTTCGTCATTCTTACCGAGGATGGTAATCTGCGGGTGAAGATCCTGCTTGTGGTCGGTCACAACGCGCTCTTCGAGCCCCGTGTCCGGGTTCGTGTCGACGCGTACCGTGACGCCCTCGATCATGCCTTCGAGGTGCACCGTACCCGACGACTCAGCCACGATCGAGTCGTTGTACGGGTCACGTTCAAGGATGACCTGACTCTTACGCAGCTTTTGACCGTCCGTGGCATGCAGCACGCAGCCGGGCGGAGTCAGGAAACGCTGCATCTCTTGCTCGTCCGTATTCAGGATGACGATCTCGCCGCCTCGGTTCACTACGACCGTATTCCCATCGCGGTTCTTGGCGGTCCGCACGTTGTTGTAAGCCACGATACCGGAGTCGGTCATGCGCAACGTGGTCGCTTCGACCTGACGGCTGGCGGCGCCGCCGATGTGGAACGTGCGCATCGTGAGCTGTGTGCCGGGTTCGCCGATGGACTGCGCCGCGATGATGCCCACGGCTTCGCCCAAGTCCACGATCTGGCCGGTCGCCAGGTTGCGGCCGTAGCACTTCTGGCACACGCCACGCTTGGACTGGCACGTCATCACCGACCGTATCCGAACGCCGGGCAAGCCTTTGAGCTTGATCTGCTTCGCCTTCTCCTCGTCGATCTCTTCGCCGCGACACACAATCGGCTCGTCCATGTCGGGCACGGTGATGTCGTCCTGCGCAAAGCGTCCGACGAGGCGCTCGTCGAGCGCGGCCACCTCGTTCTCGCCGTCCATCAGGGCTTCGACCCAGATGCCGTTGAGCGTGTCGCAGTCATGTTCCTCAATGGTAACGTCCTGCGAGACGTCGACCAGGCGGCGGGTGAGATAACCGGCGTCAGCCGTCTTGAGGGCGGTGTCGGCCAGACCCTTACGGGCACCGTGCGAGGAAATGAAATATTCGATAACGGTCAGCCCTTCACGGAAGTTTGACGTGATGGGCGATTCGATGATGTCGCCCGAAGGCTTGGCCATCAGGCCGCGCATGGCGGCCAACTGGCGAATCTGCTGCTTGGTGCCACGCGCCTGCGACGAGAACATCAGGTAGATTCCACTGAATCCCTGCTCATTCTCGGCCATGCCGTCGAGCATCGCCGAGGCCACCTCTTCCGTCGTCGTCGTCCATTGATCGATGATCTTGTTGTAGCGCTCACCGGCCGTGATCAGACCATTCTGGTACATCTCGTCGATGGCGAACACTTCTTTCTGCGCCGCTTCAATCAAGGGCTCCTTCTGCTCCGGCACGATCATGTCCTGGATGCCGATCGAGATGCCCGCCACCGTCGCCCACTTGAACCCGCACGCCTTCAGCACGTCCAGCAGGTCGACGGTGCGATTGTGGCCCACGCGCGCGTAGGCCGCCGAAATCACGTCGCCAATCGAACTCTGGTTCTGTTCGCGGTTGACGTCGGACAGGCGGATCTCATCGAGCAACGCGTCGCAGAACAGGACGCGCCCGACCGTCGTGTCGACGATCTCGCCTTCGCTGCGCACTTTGATGTGGGCGTGAATGTCGACCTCGCCAAGCTCGTAGGCCAGCACGACGGATTGCTCATCCGGGTACACACGGCCCGGCGCCAGAATCTCACCGTTCTTGCCCGTCCACTCGGCTTTCCACTCGCCTTTGACGCCCGAACGCTGCTTGGTCATCCACGAGATGCCCAGCACGATGTCCTGACTGGGCGTCACGATCGGACGGCCTTCCGAGGGCGAGAAGATGTTACTGGTGGACAGCATCAGCAACCGCGCCTCCAACTGCGCGGCCGGCATCAGCGGCACATGCACGGCCATCTGGTCACCGTCGAAGTCCGCGTTGAACGCACGGCACACCAACGGGTGGATGCGGATGGCCTTACCCTCGATCAGCACCGGCTGGAAGGCCTGGATGCCGAGACGGTGCAGCGTGGGCGCGCGGTTGAGGAGCACGGGGTGGTCCTGGATGACGTCTTCGAGGATGTCCCACACCTCGGTGCGGCTCTGGGCGATGGCCCGCTTGGCCGCCTTGATCGTCGTTGCGATGCCCCGCTCTTTCAGTTCATGGATGATGAAGGGCTCAAACAGTTCCAACGCCATCTTTTTCGGAAGACCGCACTGGTGCAACTTGAGTTCCGGCCCGACGACGATGACCGAACGGCCCGAGTAGTCGACGCGCTTGCCGAGCAGGTTCTGGCGGAACCGGCCCTGCTTGCCCTTCAGCATGTCGCTGAGCGACTTGAGCGGACGGTTGCCGGCGCCCAGCACGGTGCGGCCATGGCGGCCGTTGTCGAACAACGCATCTACGGCTTCCTGCAGCATGCGCTTCTCGTTGCGCAGGATGACCTCCGGTGCGCGCAGTTCGATCAGGCGCTTCAGCCGGTTGTTGCGGTTGATGACGCGGCGGTACAAGTCATTCAAGTCGCTCGTGGCATACCGTCCGCCTTCGAGCGGCACCAGGGGCCGCAGGTCCGGCGGAATCACGGGCACGATGTCCAGCACCATCCACACGGGGTTGTTGCCCGACTTGCGCAGGGCTTCCACAACCTTCAACCGTTTGATGGCCTTGGTGCGCGCCTGCATCGAGGTCGTGCTCGAGAACTGCGCGTGCAATTCGGCGCTGAGCGCATCGAGGTCCACTTCCTCAAGCAGGATCTTGATGGCTTCGGCACCCATCTTGGCAACGAAACGGTCGCCATATTGCTCGCGGTAGTCCTGGTACTCATCCTCGGTGAGCGGGGCCAGCTTCTTCAGCTCCGTGTCGCCCGGGTCGATTACGATGTAGTTCTCGAAGTAGATGATCCGTTCGAGCACGCGGATCGACACATCGAGCAGGTTACCGATACAACTGGGCGTCGTCTTGAAGAACCAGATGTGGGTCACCGGCACGGCCAGCTTGATACAGCCCATGCGCTCACGGCGAACCTTCGACTCCGTGATCTCAACACCGCAGCGGTCGCACGTGATACCGCGGTGCTTTACCTTCTTGTACTTGCCACAGCCGCATTCCCAGTCCTTGACCGGGCCGAAAATGCGCTCGCAGAACAGACCTTCCTTCTCGGGCTTGAATGTCCGATAGTTGATCGTCTCCGGTTTCTTGACTTCGCCCCGCGACCATTTGAGGATCTCTTCCGGGGAAGCCAAGCGGATTGTGAGCGCGTTGAAGCGCTCGCCCGTCGTCGCGATATACTTGGGCAAGATCTATTCCTCCAGTGGTTCTTCTTCGTCTTCCAACTCGGAAGCACCTTCCACTTTGACTAGTTTGATCACGTCAAGACACAGGCTCTGCATCTCGCGAACCAGCACGTTGAAGGACTCGGGCGTGCCTGGTTCCACTTCGCGGTCGCCCTTCACGATGGCCTCATAAGCCTTCGTACGACCCGCGATGTCATCCGATTTCACCGTGAGCAACTCCTGTAAGGTGTAGCCGGCGCCATACGCCTGCAACGCCCAGACCTCCATCTCACCGAAACGCTGACCGCCGAACTGCGCCTTACCACCCAGCGGCTGCTGTGTGACCAAGGAATACGGTCCAATCGCACGCGCGTGGATCTTGTCGTCCACAAGGTGATTGAGTTTCATCATGTAAATCTGCCCCACGGTAACCTCGTGGTGCATCTCGTAACCCGAGCGGCCGTCGCGCAACCGGATCTTGCCGTGTTCCGGCAGGCCCGCCTTGCGCAGGAGGTCGCGAATGGCCTCTTCCGTGGCCCCGTTGAACACGGGCGTGGCCACCTTCATGCCCAGCGCCTTCACCGCCCAGCCCAGGTGCGTCTCGAGAATCTGGCCGACGTTCATACGCGACGGTACGCCGAGCGGATTCAATACGATCTGAACCGGCGTTCCGTCCGGCAGGAACGGCATGTCTTCCACCGGCATGATCTTCGCCACGACGCCCTTGTTACCGTGGCGTCCGGCCATCTTGTCGCCCACCGACATGCGGCGCTTCGTGGCCACGAAGACCTTGACCTGCTTGATGACTCCAGGAGGCAACTCGTCGCCTTTGCGCAGCGTGTCGATCTGGCTGTCGCGGAACGCAATCAACTTGGCTTCTTCCATCGCCGCCATGTTCACCAGACGCGTGAACGTCTGCTGTTCGGACGTGTCACCCGTGCGCAGCCGTGCCAACACGGTGTAATCCAAGCGATCGATATGGGCAACCTTGACGCGCTTGCCCTTTTCCAGCGCCAACTCGTCGGTCTTGTGGTCGATGACGTCGTCGAGGATCTTGACACCGACGACGCCGTCCCGAACCAACGACACGAACGTCGTGCGGATTTCGTTGATCATCTCCTGGTAGTGGCGCTTGATCTTGTTGACTTCCGCCGTGATGGCCGACTTCGAGGCACTGTCCGCCGCCTTGTCGCGGCGGCTGCAGACCTTCACGTCGACCACGACGCCTTCAGTGCCCGGTGGCACCGTCAGTGAAGCGTCACGCACGTCTTCAGCCTTCTCGCCGAAGATGGCGCGCAACAGCTTCTCTTCGGGCGCCAACTCGGTCTCGCCCTTCGGCGTAACCTTGCCTACCAGAATGTCGCCCGTCTTGACCTTGGCGCCGATCTTCACGATGCCCGTCTCGTCGAGATTCTTCAGCGCGTCCTCGCTTACATTCGGAATGTCGCGCGTGATCTCTTCGGGCCCCAGCTTCGTGTCGCGCGCCTGCAACTCGTGTACCTGGATGTGAATCGACGTGAACACGTCTTCCTTCACCAGGTCTTCGCTGAGCAGGATGGCGTCCTCGAAGTTGTAGCCTTCCCACGGGAGGAACGCGCACAGCACGTTGCGCCCGAGGGCCAGTTCGCCCTTGTCCGTTGCCGGACCGTCGGCGATGATGTCGCCCGCCTCGACCACGTCGCCCTTTAGCACGATGGGCTTCTGGTTGATGCACGTGTTCTGGTTCGAGCGGACGTATTTCTTCAGATAGTACACGTCCTCGTCGGATCGGAACGGATTCTCTTTCCGTCCCCTCTTCGCCGAGTGACGGATCCGGATGACCTCGCTATCGGCGTACTCCACCGTGCCGGCGCGCTCCGCGCGAACCACGGTGCCCGCGTTCTTCGCGGTCACATGCTCGAGCCCGGTGCCCACATACGGCGAATCCGTTTGCAACAGCGGCACCGCCTGGCGCTGCATGTTGGATCCCATCAGCGCGCGGTTGGCGTCATCGTGCTCGAGGAACGGAATCAGCGCAGCCGCCACACTCACCAACTGCTTGGGCGACACGTCCATGTAGTCGACCTGCTCGGGCGTCACCTTCGGGAAGTCGCCCCGGTGCCTCGCCAGCACCGCGCGGCTGTCGAGGTAACCGTTCTTGTCGATCGAGATGTTGGCCTGCGCAATGATGTAGTTGTCTTCGTCGTACGCCGACAGGTTCTCGATCGTCTTGCTCACTCTACCCGACTCGACCTTGCGGTAGGGGGTCTCGAGGAAACCGTAGCGGTTGATGTGGGAGTAGGTGGACAATGAGGCCATCAACCCGATGTTGGGCCCTTCGGGCGTCTCGATCGGGCAGATGCGGCCATAGTGAGTCGGGTGTACATCGCGGACCTCGAAGCCGGCGCGGTCGCGGTTCAGACCGCCCGGCCCCAGCGCGCTGAGACGGCGTTTGTGCGTCAATTCGGCCAGCGGGTTGATCTGGTCCATGAAGTGCGACAACTGGCTGCGCCCGAAGAAGTCTTTGATAACCGCGCTCACCGGCTTGGGGTTCACCAGCGTCTGCGGAGAAAGCTGATCCTCATCCTGGAAGTTCATGCGTTCGCGAACCGTGCGCTCCATGCGCACCAGCCCGATCCGCACCTGGTTGGACAGCAACTCGCCCACGGCACGCACACGGCGGTTACCCAGGTGGTCGATGTCGTCGAGCACCCCCTCGCCGCCACGCAACCGAACCAGGTAGCGTAGCGTGGCCACCACGTCTTCGCGGGTCAGGGTTTTCGTGTCCTGCGAGATATCGAGGCCCAGCTTGCGGTTGATCTTGTAGCGGCCCACCGAGGCGAAGTCGTAGCGGCTGGGATCGAAGAACAGCTTCTGGAAAAATGTACGGGTCGTCGCATCCGTAGCCGGGTCGCCCGGACGGATACGCGAGTAGATCTCGCGCAATGCGTCTTCAATCGTCTCAGTCCGATCCATGGCGAGCGTCGCCGCCACGGTTGAATCGCGAAGCCGGTCTTCAACGCTGATGATCTTGATCTCGCGAATCGTCGAGTTCATGATGCGGTCCAGAGCCGTCTCCGACAGTTCCTGACCTGCGTCCGTGAGAACCTCGCCCGTCTCCGGATCGATCACGTCCGCACCGACGATACTGCCGATCAAGCTTTCTGCGTCGATCGTCTTGCTGCCGATCTTGAAGCGGTTGCGCCCAATCGTCACCACATCCAGTTTGTAGAATAGCTCAAGGATCTCTTCGTTACTCTCGTAGCCAAAAGCCCGCAGGAACGATGTGGCCAGCAAGCGCGACCGCCGGTCGATCGTCAGCCACATGATGTCGTTCACATCGTACTCAAACTCGAGCCAGGCGCCGCGATATGGGATGACGCGAGCCGCCAGCAGCGTTTTGCCGTTCTGATGGATCTTCGTTTCGAACGACACGCCCGGCGATTTGTGAAGCTGACTGACAATCACACGCTCGGCGCCGTTGATGATGAATGTTCCCGTCGGCGTCATCAACGGAAGCTCGCCCAGAAACACCTCCTGCTCCAACATGGAACGCACCCGCAGATCGCCCGATGTGCCCACTTCCTCGTAGCGCACCAACCGCAGCAGTGCCTTAAGTGACGCCGCGTAGGTCAGGCCGCGGCGCTGACACTCTGACACGGTGTACTTGGGGGGCGTGAAGGCGTAGTGGACGAATTCGAGCCGGGTGAGACTGTCGGGGGACATGATGGGGAACACGTCCAGGAAGACTTCCTGGAGCCCGACCGGTTGACGTTCGTCTGGCGGCACATCCCACTGAAGGAAATAGCCATACGACTTCGTCTGAATCTCGATCAGATTCGGCAGGCTCATCGAATCCGGAATCCGGCCCAAGATTGGACGTTCTACTGCTTTCCGTGGAGCTACAGCCATAGAGTTACCCCTTCTGAAATGAGGTTAGAGAAAACACACCGTTCCTGTCGTGTGAATGATTGCAACCAAAGGACTTAAGACAGTACCCATACCCGACATAAACAGCGCAGTCGCCCGGACGAAGACAGATCTCCCCCACTTGGGGGGACTCAGCCCCCGAGATTAGCACAGCTTAGGTATGGAGTCAAGCAATTTCTTTGCCAATTGCGCCACTCGCCGGAAAGCCGCTCTCGCCGCCGCCCTCTTATAGAGGCAACAACCGTGGGTTGGAAACACTTCCGGGAGGCGCCGAGAAGGCTGGCTACTCTTTGACGAAGCCGGGGCATGCGTGTATCATGGCCTCGCGCTCACAACTGGGGTACGGCACGTGGACGAAGCCCTGTCGACGGGGAGAATGCGCGAATGCCCGAAATCATCGTTGGAACCGGACTCGAAAAGGGGTTGTTCGAACTGGTGGAGATCATTGAACACCAGTTGGGGAAGTCGCAGGGAGTGCCGCGCAAGATCGTCGCCCAAGCCGACACGGTCGTGCTGACCGCCGAACGTCCTGGATTCGACGGCCATTTCGAACGCATCACCCTGCGGGTGGAAGCCAGCGAGAGCACCGCGGCCGCACTGCGCGGGATCGCGGCCGAGAGTCCCGGCTCTTGCTCGATCGAGGAAGACGGCGACGCCCTGGTGATGCATTGTCCACCCGTTGGCTCCCAGCCCGACGACAAGTCCAGGGAGGCGGCCGAGAAGCTCAACGCGACCCTCGACATGCCGGAGGTATGGCATGTGCACGGCGAGGATTACCGCGTCGAACCCATCAGCACCGAACTGCTGTTTCAGGCAATGGTGCAATACCGTGCCAGCGACATCCACCTCTCGCCGGGCGAGTCCCCCGTCTTCCGCGTCGACGGACAAACCTGCCACTCCGAGATCCTCGGCCCCCTCTCGTCCGTGCAAATCCGCGATCTCATCCGCCGCATCGCCGCCCCCACCTATTGGCAGGAGTTCGTCGAACGCAAACAGACCAGCTTCAATTTCCACCAGGTCGGGATAGGCTATTCGCGCGTGTCGGCCTTCCTCAAGGGAGGCGCCCCCCACTGCACCATGCGGTTCCTGCCCGAAGTGGTGCCTTCATTCGACGACCTTGACATCCCCAGCGACACGATGACCCGCATGGCCAACCTCCACCACGGCCTGGTGCTGATCACCGGCATGACGGGGTCGGGGAAGACCACCACCGCGGCCGCCATCATCGATTATATCAACGCCCACAAGACCTTCCACATCATCACCATCGAGAACCCGGTCGAGTACGTGCATAGCAACAAACATTCCATCATCTCCCAACGAAGCCTCGGCACCGACGTGCTCTCCTTCAGCGACGCAGTGTCCGGCGCCCTGCGCCACGACCCCGACGTCATCCTCATCGGCGAGATGCGTGACCCCGACACCATCCGCTCCGCCATCAACGCCGCCGCAACCGGCCATCTCGTCATCAGCACCCTTCATTCCAACACCGCCTGCGAAGTGGTCAACCGCGTCGTCAGCTTCTTCGACCCCATCGAACGCGACCTGGTGCGGCTCCAGCTTCGCGATTGCGTGCGCGCCATCATCTGCCAGCGCCTGGTTCCCAAGGTCGGAGGAGGACGCGTCCCCGCGCTCGAGATCCTTTTTAACGACATCAAACCCATCAACGACGGCATCGTGGCTGGCGACACGGACGCCATCCGGATCGGCATGCAGCAGACCGTGGGCGCCTCGTTCTTGTTCGAGAGCTACCTGTACAAGATGTTCAAGAAGGGAAGCATCAGCCTCGACGACGCCAAGTTGTTCAGCACCGATCAGAGCATCTTCGACCAGATGTATATGGGAACCTACTCGGTGCCGCGCCTCGACAGTCTCAGGGCTCAACAGGCCTGAACAAATCGCTCGAAACGGCCTAACGCCGCACATAGGACGGAGCATGCCGGATTGCCGTCATCGGCTGGGCCCCGCCGTCCGCGTCCTCTTTGGCCGCCGCACGCGCCGCCGCCTCGCGTTCGGTGGCCAGTTGCCGCGCGTAATCCTCGATCGCCACCGACCGCGCCACTACGGTGAGCGCCACGATGAACCAGAACGGTTCCATGATGCGGATGATCAGGAACGAGATCGTGCCCAGGGAGTGCGTGATAAGGCCGATCGTGGCGGCCGCCGCACCAAGCGCGAGACCCCGCGCCATCCAATCGCGCGACCAGACATACGACTCCCGGCACGTGCGGATGAGACGGTACTGTAGAAACAGAAACGCCACCAACCCGAACAGTCCCGTTTCCATGATCACCCGCGCGTATTGCGAGTCCAGCACCGTCTCCCAGGCCACGCCGCCTCCGAACCACGGCGCCACGTGCAGGATGTACCACACCTTGCGCCACACGTAGAACCGCTCGTGCGTCGACTTGTCGACCTGAAGTCCCGTATCGCGCCCGGCGATCATGATCCGTTCGCCCGTGCCCTCCTGGAACGTGTAGTTCACGCGTTCCTTCACGTGTTGGGGCATGAGGATCGGTGACAGAATCAGCACGAGCGCCACGGCCGCAATCACGTAGATCTTCCGGCCCAGGACACCCAGCGCGAGCATCGCCACCAGCAATGCCACGTACGACGCCCGCGAAAGCGTGAACAGGAACGGCAGAAAGGCCATGGCCGTGATGAATAGAAAGAGCAGGCGCAGGCCATTTCGGGGCGCCTGACTCAACAGGCCCACGGCCACGCACATTACGATGGTCAGATATCCGCCCAAGGTGTTCGGCTCGGCGCCGCCCGCCTCGAAGGGCGTACCCACGCGCTGCTCGACGTTCATGGTGAACAGGCAATACGAACAGACCACGAGGGCGACAAGAAAGAAAACGCGGAGTTGAAACCGGATTTCGCGCAGGTTGTGCACCGCGCTCCCCACCATAAAGAAGATCATGTAGAACTCGACCATCTTCAGGGTGACGAAGAAGGCCGACCGTTTGTCCCAAGCGGCCAGGTTGGCGCGCAACGCAAGCAGCGTGGAAACAAGACAGATCAGCATGTAGAACGCAATGCCAACGTTGATCGGGCTGGGACGCCACAGCATCTGACGGCCCTCGAAGGCTGCGCGCACCAGCACTCCCAGGAAGATCACCATGATGAGAATATCGTCGTAGCGCATCTCCAGGCGGTGTTCGCCGGAGATACTCGTACCGAAGTCGACCTCGGGGGAAAGCAGCATCGAGATAGCCAGGATGGCGACCCCCAACTCCACCCGCACCACCGTGAGCCCGAACACGAACATGCTCACCGCCAAGGCCACCGTCAGCGTGTCGTTTTGAAGATAGGTGTGAACGGCGAGCAGGGTCAGGGCGCACAGCGCCATGAAGGCCGCGAAGAAGGGAACTTCGACGCGGCTTTCGGCGACTTCACCACGACCGATGCCGCGTGGCTCGGAGCGAAACAGGGGCATGCGTTCTACCTGGCCGGCAAGTGGCCTGCCTACAAGTTGAATCGTCTGCGCTGGCTTTGGCCGTCTTCGTAGTAGTAGTAATAGTAATAGTAGTGTCGGCGCGTTGCTTCGAGGCCGTTCAGCACGATCCCCGCAATGGACACCTGTGCCGCTTGCAACAACTTGTGTGCGCGCTGAATGGTCTCACGGCGCGCGTTGCGCACCGAAATCACGATCACCACCGTGTCGACGTGTGTCGACAGCAGCACGGGGTCCGTCACCACGAGGATCGACGGCGCGTCGCAGACCACTAGGTCGAAATCCCCGCCGAGCTGCTCCATGAGTTTGGCCATCCGCTCCGATCCCATCAACTCCGACGGGTTCGGCGGCACACGTCCACTGGAAATGATCCACAGGTTCTCGACGCGTGTGCGCCGGATCACCGCGGGCAGATCCGCCTCGCCACGCAGCACGTCGGCCAAGCCCGGGCCGCGCTCCATCTTCAACACGCGATGGACGTTCGGCCGCCGCAGGTCCGTGTCTACCAGCAGCACGCGGATCCCGCAATCGGCCATCGTCACGGCCATGTTCACCGCAGTGGTCGTCTTGCCTTCGCCCGGCACGGCGCTGGTCACCATGATAGTCTGCGGCGGGTTTTGCAGCGTGGCGAACTGGAAGTTGGTCCGCAGCGTGCGGTACGCCTCCGAAACCGGCGACTTGGGGTCGTGCTGCGTGACGATGCATGCGTCGATCTGGTCTTCGTCTACCGTAGCCACATAAGCGCCGCGCCGCCGGTGGCCGCGCTTGGGGTTCCCGAACTTCATCTTCGGGATCGTGCCGATCACCTCGAGTCCCAGATAGGTCGCCACATCGTCGATGCTTTGAATCGACGTGTCCATGATCTCAAGCATGACGGCCAAGGCAAACCCGACGACCAGGCCCACGAGGGCGCCAATGACGAAGTTGAGCCTGGCACGAACGTTGCCTCCGCCCAGCGGCATGGCCGACGCCACCACGGACTCATGGCGTTCGACTTGGCCCGTCTCGCGGCTGAGGGCCGATCGGATCTCGAACTCCCTAGTGCGCAGCTTGTTGAACAGTTCGCGAATTCGGGCGGCCTCGTTCTCCAGGCGATCATACTTCAGGTTTTCGTTCGCCAACTCCGGGATTCTTGGAATGAGGTCTTCCAGCAGGCGCTTGAGCGACGCGATCCGGATCTCCAAACCCGTCAGCGTCAGCCGTAAGTCCAATTGCTGGCGGTACAGGTTCTGGCGTTGCCGCCAGATACTGGCGCCGCCTCCCATGCCCTCGTCCAACCGGCGCACCGCCTCCAGGATCGCGTCTTTCTTCTCCGAGATCTCGTCCTGGATCTCCTGTAGTCCGGGGAACTCGGGCTGGAAGACCACGCTCATGTCCAACTGTTCGCGCAACAACGCATCCAAGTCGCCCAGCAAATCGTTCACAACGCTGTCGGTCACATTGCCCAACGCTTGGGGAAGGTGCTGCCGGTTCGCCTTGAGCTGGGTTTGGATCTCAGTGAGCTTCGCGCGCGTTTCCTCCATCATCGCGTTCTTCTCGCTGAGTTCTTTGTAGATGCTGTTGAGTTCGTCGCCGACTTTCCCGTAGGTCTGGAAGTCCATGTCTTTCTTGAACTCCCACTGGTCCGTCTCGGCTTGGTAAAGTTGCTGCTGCAACTGGCTAATATGCCCCAGCAACGCCTCATGCGTCTCGCGCTCTTCTTCAAGACGCGACTGGCGATTTTGTTTGACGAACACCCGCGCCGCAAACTCCGCCAGGCGCGTGGCCTCCTCGGGTGTCGCGCAGTCTTCGGATTCGATAAGGATCACGCCACTGTCGGGATCCTCCACTTGTATCTTGATCCGGTTGCCGATGGACGCGGCCCGGGCCGCGTACTCCTCTTCCGTCACGACACCGCTGTCGATCTGACCGTCCAGGATGTCCTGCTGAACCAGCGCCCGGGCCACCTTCTCCGCCAGGTCTTTCTTGCTCGTCCGTCTCACGATGGACAGGGCGTCGGCCGGGATCAGGGGGGGGCCCCCCACACCTCTGAGGATGCCCTTGTCCCAGGATGATTTCGCCGCCAGCACTTTCGCTTGCGCCCGGAATGTCTGGTGGGGTTCCACACGCCACAGCAGACCCCAGCCACCCATGCCCAGCGAAGCCGTGAGCGTGAAGGTGAGGATCATCACCCAACGGCGAAGCAGCACGTTCACTACGAACCGCAACTGGTGCTCGCGTACCTGTGCGACGGGCGGCCCGTTCGGCGGTGTCTCTTGCGCCATGGCGAACCTACTCCTTGCGTACTTCGTCGAAGACTTGATTGGAGGGGATAAGCGGCACCTCGCCTTTCGCGGAGCCGGTCAGGTTGATGACGCGGTCCCAGGTCACCGACTCGGGAGCTTCGTGGATCGCCGGAGTCACGAACACCATCAACTCATTGCGCGTGCGCGCACGCTCCTTGCGCCGGAACAGAGCGCCCACCAGCGGAATCTTGCCCAGTCCCGGCACCGCTTGCACCATCTTGCGCTCGTCATTGAGCACGATGCCGCCGATGACCAGGGTCTGACCATCGCGCAGGAGGGCCGTGCTGTCCGAACTGCGGACGGCACGGACCGGAATGCCGTTACTCATCCCCGTCGCGAACGACACCTCGGGGTTCAACTCCATTTTCACATACGGCCCCGTCGTGTCGCGATACACGTGCGGCGTGACCAGCAACTTGATCCCCAGGTCCATGAACTTAACGGAAAACGACGTGCCTCCGAAGCTCTGCGAGGCCTCGGTGTAGGGGAACTCGTCAAGCATCTTGATCTCGGCCTGCGTGTGGTTTACCGCGAGGATACTGGGCGACGCCAGCAGCTCGGCGTTGTTGTCCGCCACCAGTGCGTCGAGCATCGCGCCAATATCGTAATCGCCGTTCAGCACGCCGAAAAACAGTTGGCCCACGACAGGCACTTGCACCGGCACGTTTAGCCGCCGATTAAAGGTCGGTTCATCGACATAGCGCCGGTCGAGTCCCGTATTGGTGTTGCCCACCGCACCCGTTCCGCCGCCGACCGCCTCGTTGGCCGTCGCGCTGAGCGCGTCGCTCAAGACGTTCTGTGACGTGGGCGGGTAGTAGCCGCCGGTGTTCTGGTCACCCTTGTAGAACCAGCGGATGCCCAGTTCCTTCATTGCCCCCACCTTGACCTCCGCCAGCTTCGTATCGATACGCACCTGAGTCCTCAGGCTCTGCATCTCGTCCAACTGGCCCACGGCGCCCATGATGTCCTGAATCGCCGCCGGTGTGTCGGTGATGATCAGCGAATTCGAGTTGGAGTCGAAACCGATTGCGCCTCCCTCCGAGGACATCCCCTTCAGCGCCCCCGCCAGCTTCTCGGCGCTGGAGTTGTTCAACGCGACCACCCGCGTTTTCATGCTGGCCGTGCGGGGACCGGGCGCCAGTGTGCGCGCGGTGCGCGACACCGTCACGCGGGGATTCTTCAGGATGATGCGCAGCGCCTTGGAAATGCGCGCCGACGCTTCGGTCTCCGAGACGCCCCCAATGTTCACGTTGCCCACATAGGGCATCTGAACGTTGCCGTCCATGTCTACCTGAGCCGTCGACGACAGCTCGGCACGGCGGTACACGTCCACGAATACAACATCGCCCGGCTTGATGGTCTCGCCCTCCTGGGCCATGGCCACACCGAGTGCGGCGACGAGTCCAACGGCCACCCATCGCCAGCAACGGGCGGGTTGACTCTTGCTCGCCATCATGTTACTGCGCCGCTTGTGCATTGCTATCTCCCGGAATTCCTGCCGCTATCGGGGTGGCCGCGCCGTCTTCCTCTGGGGAAACGGCTGCGGCAGCCGCGTTGGAAACCATGCCGTCCGCCCCTGTAGACTCCGCGGGCGGAGTCTCAGGGGGTGCTGCTGACTCGTCACTTGCAGGAGAAACGGGCGCGCCCCCCGGAAACACGGCCTCCTCCTGTGGGTTGGGCTCCTCGACCGGCGCGTCCAGCGTCTCCGGCGCCGCCTCCAAAGCCGTGGGCGCCCGCGCGGGGTCAACCGGCGCGGCCATGGCGCCGTTCAACGCACTGCTTGCGTCGTCTTGTGGGATTTCGCCAACGAGTCCGTCTGCCGCGGGTGCGCCGGCCTCGCCCGACAACTGCCCCTGCAGCCAATCGCGTTTTGCCCTGATCTTCGCCTTATTCACCGGGTCGATCAGGGGGATCCGAATCGCCAGACCCCAGTTGTCCACCGCCGCCTGCCAATACCGATCGCGTTCGGCCGGATCTTGGGCACGCTCGGCACGCTCTTTGTACAGGTTGCCCAGGCGGTCGTAGTCGATATCGGGCGAGAAGTTGTTGCTCAGGGCGGCGGCCTGCAGATGGGCCGAGACTGCCGCGTTAAAGTCCCCCAGATGCGTGTAGGCGCGCGCCAGCGTGCGTAATGCCGGCAGCGCGGAATCCGCGTCCTTGAGCTGCAGCAACGGATCGCGCAGCCAGTCGATGGCCGTCTCGTATTCACCCAGCCGATAGTAGAGCCGTCCCACGATTGTCTTGGCCCGGGGCGCCTTCACGTGCGCGGGGTTCTCGTCCAGGAACGCCTGGAATAGCGCCAGAGCCTGTGTGACGTTGTCTCTCTCCTCGTCGGCATCGGCGGCCGGGGCCGCGAGCAGGCCGACGGCCGCACTGAACTGCATCTCGGCCCGCTGCGGGTGATCGGGATGGGCGGCCAGAAATTCCTGATAGGCCTTCGATGCCGCCGCGTGGCGTCCGGCGTTCAACATGGCCGACACGCCCGCGAGTGTCTGCTCGGGCGGAGTCATTCGTGAAGCCACGTACTGAGCGCCAAAGTAAATGCACACGCCCAGCAACGCCGCGCCAGCCAAACGCACCGCCCACCGCATCACCCGCCGGGCGGCCTTGTTGCTCCCTTTCGAACGGCGGCGTCCGTTCTGGCGGCGAGGCTCGCGGTAGATGGCCTCGTCGCGTTCGGGCGCCGGATTGATGGGCGCCGCCGAAATCCCCTCACCCCAATCGTCGCCGTCACCGTCATCGACAAGATCGCGCGGTTGTGCATCGAGAACCTGGACCAACTCTTCGGCCTCCGCCAGGTCCGGCAGTGGCGCCATCGTGCGCCGTTCAATCGCTCCGGTGTCACTTCCAACATCTGCATCCGCCGAAACGGCCTCCAGGTCGATGTGGTCGTCGACCTCGCCGGAAAGGATGTCCACCGATTCCAGATCGGCCGCGCCAATCGTCTCGGTGGGCTCATATTCGGACACGTCGGCCAGTTCTTCCAGCAGGCTCACCGGCCCAAGGTCGAGGGCCACGCCGCCTGCGTCCAGTACGGGGGCCTCTTGCTCGGCCTCGGCCTCGGCCGCCAACGTCGCCTCTTCCTCGGCATCCAGGTCGTCCAGCAACCCTTTCAGGTCTACGATCGACGATGGCTCCAGAATGGCCGGAGCCCCTTCGTCAGACGCGGCTTGCGCCGCTTCAGGCGGCTCCGGCTCCGGCTCCGGCTCCGGCTCCGGCTCCGGCTCCGGTTCCGGTTCCGGTTCCGGTTCCGGTTCTGGTTCTGGTTCTGGTTCTGGTTCTGGTTCTGGTTCCGGCTCCGGCTCCGGTTCCGGTTCTGGTTCTGGTTCTGGTTCCGGTTCCGGTTCGGGCATGAGGGAAGGTTCCAGTTCCGCCGAAGCGGTCTCAGCGACCCGGAGCACGTCACCCTCCGGTTCCGACACGTCGTCCAACGACGGTGGCGCCATCGCCGCATCCACATCGGCCACACCCCGCTCGAAGAAACTGACCGGTTCGCTCAGGGCGATGTCCTTCTCCTGCGCCGCGGGGGCGGGCGAATCTTCCGGCACCGGCACAGGGCGCGTGAGACCGGTCATCTGGATGAAGTCCAGATCCGACGCGCGTTGCCCCTCCGGAAGGCCGCTTTCGAGCCGCTCGTCTCCGCCCAGTCCTTCAAAGAGACTGCCGTCGATATCATCGAGCCGCTCCTGGACATCGTCCTCGAGCCGGGCGCCTTGCTCGTTCTGAGCATCCTGGTTAGACGTCATGATTTCCCGTGGCTGCGGCCACGCAGCGGGCTTAACGCCGCGCCGCGTGCCATCAAGCCTTGCTTATTGGCGGCTGCTTGGCTTTCGCCGCCCTCAACAACATCTCCGAGGCCCGCCGCTCTCGTACCGTCGACAGACGCGGCAGCACTTCCTGCGAGTCCACCGCGGGCCAAGTCGGCTCTGCGGGCCGCTCCCGTTCCACGGTGTCTCCGGCCAACAGCGGGGCGTTCAACCTCATCACCTCGCGGGCGGCGGCCACTGCACGCGCCCGCCGATCCGCATCGGGAACGGTGGTCTTCTGGATCGTGTGCAACACGATCTCGGGTGTCACCCGGCGGCGTCCGATCTGCGAAGCCACCAGCAGCGCATTGCGGCACACCGTCACGATCACCCGCGGGTTGCCTTGGGCGTAGGCATGAATGATGGCCACGGAACCCTCGTCAAACAACGGGTCGCCGGACGCGCCCGCCTGGCGCAACCGGAAATCGACGAAACGGCGCGTCTCCTCCAATTGGATCTCGCGCAACGTGTAGGTCATGTTGATGCGCTGCTCGAAATTCGGGGCCGCCTGAAGCACCTCCACCCACTCGAGCTGGGCGAAGAGCACCAAGTTCAATAGCTTATGCTGCTGGGTCTCCAGGTTCTGCACGAGCCGTAGCAGTTCCAACTGTCCGCGCTTGTTCAGATTCTGTGCGTCATCGATGATCAGCGTGTTGATCCGGCCGCGTTTCGCCAGCAGATATCGGTTGAGCGACTCCATATACGCCGCAAACGAGTTTTTCTCAGGCCGAAGCCCAAACTGGCCAACCACCGCCTCCAACAGCGCGAAACTCGTCCAAGATGGGATTGGGGAACCCAGAACCGCGGCCGTGTAGCGCCCCTGATCGGCGGTCATGCCGGTCAGCAGCTTGCGCAAGAGGGTCGTCTTGCCCGTTCCATAGCTGCCCAGGATCACCGCAATGCCGTGGCGCTCGTCCACGCTGCTCCACAGACGAAACAGACATTCCTTGTGTTCACGGGTGGCGTAGAAGTAAACGGGATCCGCGGTCGGCGCGAAAGGTTGCTCGCGCAGACCGAAGAAACTCACGTGTGACCGCGTGTCTTCCATGCTGTCCGCCACTGTATCCGCCTGTCCGTTGCCGCAACGGACACGTCGTGCTCACCGTTGCGCTGCCCCATAGCTACTTCGGCAGCACTCGCCCCAGACTTGACTTTCGGTCCACTCGGCTAGTGTCATTCTATAGAAATCAATCGTCACAGTCAAACGTTTCTCCACAAGCTATCCGGCCCCAAGATACTGCCAACACAATATGTTGTGGGTCGAGAGGTCCGCATCCCCCATGAGGCGTTCTCCCAAAAGCCTGAGTGGCTTCCTGGCACGGAACATGTTATAAATGTGAGGAAAGTAAGTAAGCAATCTGAAGATTGGATACTGCGCACAAAGCGGCTTGGCCCTGCGCCCAATCCAAGTGC
The DNA here is from genome assembly GCA_011682535.1 of Nitrospiraceae bacterium. Taxonomy (GTDB): domain Bacteria; phylum Hydrogenedentota; class Hydrogenedentia; order Hydrogenedentales; family SLHB01; genus JAACEL01. The sequence goes on from JAACEL010000017.1 coordinate 23,587, forward strand.
CAAACGGGAGTCGTCCCCGCATGACACAAGACCGTATCGTGCTCGTCTCCGGGGCGGAACAGCACAGCGAGTACGTCCTCACTACCGCTTTGACCATCGGGCGCAACCTCGACAGCAGCATCTATCTGGAAGACCCCCAGGTCTCGCGCAGACACGCCATCGTCGAATCGACGCCGAACGGCACGTTCGTGCGCGATCTCGGCAGCGGGAACGGCACGTTCGTGGGCGACCGCCGGGTGGTCGAGTGCCGCCTCACCGACGGCGACATCATCACGATCGGAGGCGTGGAACTGCGCTTCGAAACCGCCGAGGACAGCGGCGCCATGGATGTGCGGTTCGAGTTCGACATCAAGGGCCACGTGGAGAGTTCCGACGCGGACAACGTCTTCGAGACGTTCTTCCAGACGCCCACCCTCGCCACCACGTCCGAACAGCGGCACAACGCGCAGAACCGGCTTGCCGCGATCTACAAGGCCAACCAGATCATCTCCAGCGAGCGCGATCTGCGCAACCTGTTCCACCGCGTGCTCGACCAGATATTCTCACTCGTGCCGGCCCACAACGGCGTCATTCTGCTCAAAGACGAAAAAACCGGCCGCCTGACCACGCAGTGCGTCAAGTCCGGTTCCGACGACACCGCCGTGATCAGTTCGTCCATCGTGCGCCGCGCGTTCGACGGCGGCGAGGCCGTCATCACCTACGACGCCGCCGACGACTCGCGGTTCGGCGGGCACGCCAGCATCATCAGCCAGAACATCGCTTCGGCCATGTGCGCCCCCCTCACCCATCACAATCAGCGCCTGGGCGTGCTCTATGTCGACACGCGCGGCACCACCAACGCCTTCACTAAAAGCGACCTCGAACTCCTGGTCGCCTTCGCCGGACCCGCCGCCATCGCCATCCGAAACGCCCAATATGTCGACGAACTCG
>JAACEL010000191.1 GCA_011682535.1 Nitrospiraceae bacterium
CGCTATTTTGAGGTTCTTGCGATTGAGAAGCGCTCGAAGATGGCGTGAAGATGAGATGCGAAAACGGTGGAGTTATTCTTGCACGAGCCCTTAGACGACGCAGAACTATTCCATGCCCAGTTGCGCGAACGGTTGGGTAAATTCAATCTTTCGCTCAACGAAGACAAGACGCGCCTCATCGAATTTGACCGCTTTGCGGACACCAACCGACGAGGCCGCGGAGGCGGCAAACCCGAGGCAGGAGCCCGGTACGGTAGTTCCGCTCGCCGGGATCTGTGCGGGGGGTGGCCCGTAAGGGCCATTCCTACCGCGAATGATTCCCACATCATCGGTTCCGGATTCCAGAGTTCACTTGACGCAGAATGGCGTGGAGTGGTAGAGTTGAGTTTGAACGAACGTTCGTTTTTAGCGAACGTTCGTCAGGTGTTGGCGCAGCGTGGCCTAAGTGCATTAACAACCCAGGATTACGCTTTATATGGATGGTTTTCCAAAAGGTACCAAACTCGCCCTCATTCTGGCTGCAGGCGAACTCTTCGCCGAGAACGGCTTTGAAGGCACCAGTGTACGTGCGATCGCGAAGCGGGCGAACGCGCACGTGGCGTCGGTCAATTACCACTTCGGCAACAAAGAGAACCTGTACACGGAAACGCTTCGGTATGTGCTGATGAAGGGGGGCGACACCCAGCCGGGTAGGGTTCCGCTGGATGACGAGCGGTTGCAGAGCCGTGAGGGGATTGCCGAGATCATTCTGGAAGTGGTGAGAGCCCACTTCGCGGCGTATTTTCTTCCGGACGACCCCGACTGGCACCTCAAGCTGGTGATCCGCAGTCTGCTGGACCCGACGCCGTCGCTTCAGGTGATCGTGAAGCAGATCTTCGAACCGGACCATGAAGCGCTCCGGAAGCTGTTCCGTCTGGCGCGCCCCGATTTCACCGAGGAGCAGACACGCCTGTGGGCCATCACGTTCGTGGGGCAGATCGCGGTGTATTACTTCTGCCGTCTGCCGATTCTGACAATCCTGGGACTGAAGGAATATGACCCGCCGTTCCTGGACTCGGTGGCGGAGCATGTCGCCGTCATGATGACCGATTCGCTGGGCTTGCCACGGCCGTCGCCGGTGCAAGGTGGGCGGCCGTTGGGCGCATTGGAAGTGCAGGGCCCCTGAATGGGGAGAAGGAGTAGGGCATGAAGCGGTACGGTTGGAAGCTGACAGTGGGCGTGTTGTGTCTGGCTGCGGCGGGCGCCGCGTTATGGGGCTATCCGCGGTGGCGTTCAAGCGGCGCGGCGCGGGCGTTCGCGTCGGTCGAAGAGAGTGGCGGTGCGGAGCGGCGCGTGCCGGTGGTGCTGACGCCGGTGCTCCCGCGGACTTTCGAGGAGCGGGTGGTGGTACAGGGGAATATCGAGGCCCGGACGTCGGCGACGGTGTCGGCGCGCATCCCGGGGCCGGTCGAGCGTATTTTCGTGGATGAGGGTGACACGGTGGTGGCGGGTGAGACGAAGCTGTTTCAGAGCGACTCGCTGAAGCTGAGCCGTGCGCTGGACATCAGCCGTCAGGATCTGGCGGTGGCGCGGTGCGGCTTACGTGAGAAAGAGGCGAACTTGGAGCGCGTGCAAGCGGATCTGGCGAAGGCCGAGATCGACATCCGCCGGTTCGAGAAGCTCCACGAAGACAAAGCGGTGTCGTCGAACGCGCTCGAGGAACAGCAGTCGCGGTACAAACAGACGAGCGCGATGCTGAAGCACGCCATGAGCCTGGTGGACCTGGGCAAGGAGCAGGTGGGGCAGGCGGAGACGGGCATCGCGATCGCGCAGAAGAACCTTCAGGACGCGCTGGTGGTTGCGCCTGTGACGGGCAGCGTGAGCGTGCGTTTTCTTGACCCCGGTGAAACGGCGGGCGTGGGCGACCCGGTGGTGCGGATCGAGGATCCGAGCGTGGTCGAGGTCTCGGCATATCTGCCGGCGCAGTACTACCCGAGAATCGTAATCGGCGACACGCGTATTCGCATGCGGGTGTACGGCGTCGAGGTCGGCGAGCATGTGGTGACGTACAAGGCCCCCACGATTCATCCGAAGCTGCGCACGTTCGAGGTGAAGAGCGTGGTGAAGAATCCCCCGGAGGGCGTGGTTCCTGGGGCGATGGCGCAAATCGAGGTGTTGCTGGACAAGCGGGAGGGGCTGGGGGTGCCCGCGCGCGCATTGCAGACGCGTGCGGGGCGTCAGATTGTGTTTGTCGTGGAAGACGGCCGGGCGCGGATGCTGGCGGTGGAGACGGCGCTGGAGACGGACGGCTGGGTGGAACTGTCAGGCGATGCTCTGTCAGAAGGTACGCGGGTAGTGACGCAAGGGCAGTTCCTGTTGAAGGATGGCACGGCGGTGGCCGTTCGAGATGCGGCGGCCCCTGAGTCAGCGGATCGGGCCGGGGAGGACGTCTGATGTTCCTGTCCAACGTGTCGGTGCGCCGCCCGGTGGCGGTGTGCTGCCTCATCATCGCGTTGGGCCTGTTGGGCGTCAATGCATGGCGCAAGATGGGGCTCGAGTTATTGCCGCGGGTCGACGTACCTTACATCACAATCGTGACGGTGTACCCGGGGGCGAGTCCCTCGGAGATCGAGACGGACATCGCCAAGCGGATCGAGGATTCCGTGGGGGCGATCGACGGGCTCAAGCACATGACGAACAGTTGCATGGAGGACATGTGCCTGACCTTCATGGAGTTTAACCTCGACGTGGACGTGGACGTGGCGGCCACCGATGTACGCGAAAAACTGGACCTGGTGATCAACGACTTCCCCGTGGACGCGGAGAAGCCGAAGGTGTTGAAGTTCGACATCAACGCCGTGCCCATCATCAACATGGCGTTGACGGGCGACGCGCCGATCGATGCATTGTACGACTATGCCGACAACGAACTGAGCGATCGGCTTTCGACGTTGGCGGGCGTGGCGGAAGTGCAGTTGATCGGCGGGTCCGAACTGGAAGTACATACATTGCTCGACCGCGAGGCCCTGGCTTCGCGGGGTCTGTCGAGTCTGGACGTATACCAGGCCATCCAGAACGGTATCCGCACGATCCCGTCCGGCCGTATCCGGCAAGGCGACACGGAATACTCCGTGAAGTTCGACGCCGACTACGACACAGTGGACGAGATCGGCGCGCTGGAGATAGAGAACGAAGACGGCTCGCGCTGCTATCTGCGCGACCTCGGCGAAGTGGTGATGGCCACGGACGAGCAGCGTCAGGCGGCCTTCATCGATGGCCGCCAAGCGGTGGCGATCCGGATTGTGAAAAAGTCCGACGCGAACGCGGTACGGGTGGTCGACCGGGTGAAGGCGGCCATGGGCGACTTGCAGAAGCAGCTTCCCGGCGGGATGGAGCTGGTCTGGGTGTCGGACGACGGCGCGTTTGTCCGCGCCACGGTCGACAGTACGGTATCGAACATCTGGCAGGGCATCTTGCTGACGGCCGCGATTCTGTTTCTGTTCCTGGCAAACGTGCGATCGACCATCATCGTAGCCATCTCGATGCCGGTGACGATCCTCTCCAGTGTCTTCTTCCTGTACGCGCTGGACTATACGCTCAACCTGTCGACGTTGCTGGCCGCCGGGCTCTCGGTGGGCATCCTGGTGACGAATTCGATCGTCGTGATCGAGAACATCATCCGGCGTTTCTCGCAGGGCGAGTCGGCGGCCGACGCCGCGCGCAAGGGCAGTGGCGAGGTGGCCATGGCCGTGCTGGCAAGCGCGGGTACGAACCTGGTCGTCCTGTTCCCGATCGCGATGATGGGCAGCCAAGTCGGGCTATTCTTCAAACCATTCGCGCTGACGATGGTGATCGTGACGGTGATGTCGCTGTTCATCTCGTTCACGCTGACGCCGATCTTGTGTTCGGTGCTGCTCAAGCGGGTGAAACCGGGCCGGCGCTCGATTCTCGCGTTCTTGGGCGGACTTTCCGACCGCTTTTTCAACAGAGTGGCGGCGGGCTACATGAGCTTCCTGCGCATTATCGGCCGGCACCGCTGGTCGGCCGTTCCGATCCTCGCGGTCGTGGTGGCGATCTTCGTGCATACGCTGGGGCTGGCCGCCGAACTGGGCTTCAGTTTCTTCGACGACGTGGACCGCGGGCAGGTGTTCGTGAAACTCGAATACCCCACCCGCTACAACCTGGAGCAGACGAAGGCGCGAGTCCGTGAGGCGGAGGCGTTGATAGCCGGCCTGCCGGGCCTACAGCACACGTTGTCGACGATCGGCAAAGTAGAGGGCGTGATGGGCCAGGCTTCGGAGGGTGTGCACCTGGCGCAACTCCTGCTGACCTTCGGCGACAAAACCGGGCGATCGGAACCGGTCGACGTCCTACTCGGCCGGGTGCGCGAACGATTGAGGGGGTATCCCGACGCTATCGTCACGGCGAGTACGCCCGAGGTAATCGGCGGGCAGGGATACGCGGTGGAACTGCATTTCACCGGTGACGATCTGGACACGCTGGACGTACTGGCCGAGGAGGCTCTTCTGTTGGCGCGTGGCCTGCCGGGAATTGTGGATCCCGACACGACGGTACGCGCGGGCAAGCCGGAGATTCGGGTCCGTCCGCGGCGCGCGGTCTTGTCGGACTTGGGCCTGCCGCCTACGATGCTGGGCATGGTGTTACGCGCGAATCTGGCGGGACTCAAGGCGGGTACCTTCAAGCGGGGTGACCGGACGTATGACATCCGCGTGAAGTTCGCCGAGAAACAGGGCAAAGATCAAGTGGCGGAGTTCCTGTTCCCCGGCGCACCCGGGCATCCAATGCTGTTGGAAAGTCTGGCTTCGGTGGAAGAGACGGTAACTCCGGTGCAGATTACACGCCGGGACAAGCAGCGCGTGTCGAACGTGCTTGCGCAGCTTTTGGGCACCATGGCGCTAGGCACGGCGGTGGGCAACCTCACCGCGGCGTTAGACGAGCAGATGGATCTGCCGCCGGGTTACTCGTACGAATTCTCCGGCCAATACGAGATCATGCAGGAGGCGAGTGTCGAGATGGCGGAGGCGGCGCTGTTGGCGATCTTGCTGACCTACCTGGTGCTGGCGGCCATTCTCGAATCGTTCCTGCGCCCGTTCATCATCCTGGCGACCATCCCGCTGGGCCTGATCGGCGTGCTCTGGGCGCTGTACCTAACGGGGAATTCCATCTCGATGTTCGTCATGCTGGGGTCCGTGATGCTGATCGGCATCGTGGTCAACAACGCGATCCTGATCATGGACCAGGTAAACCGGTACGTGGCCAAGGGCATGACAAAACATGAGGCGATGGCGCGCGCGGCCGGCGAGAAGCTGCGGCCCATCCTGATGATCACCATGGCCGCCGTGCTGGGCATGATGCCGCTGGCCGTCGGGCGCGGACTCGGCAGCGAGATGCGTAACGGCATCGGCGTGGCATCGGTCGGCGGCATCGCCGTGTCGGCCCTGCTGACCCTAATCGTGTTGCCCGTACTCTACGAACTCTTCACCCGCGAGACGCCCAAGCCCAAGAAAGAGAAGCTCAAGGCGTAGGAGTAACGGCTGCGTACCGCCGCACCCGATTGTCGTCAGGCGAGTAATTGCCTGACCGCATCGATGAGTTCGGCGCGGGGGACGGTGCTTTGTCCCGTCTTGCCGGCCTTGCGATAGGCCTCGTTGTCTTCGATCCCCTCGCGCTGCCGCTTGCCGGCCATGAGATCCTTGATTGACACGACACCGTTGGCGATTTCGTCTTCGCCGAGGATCACGGCAACGGGGATCTCGTAGCGGTCGGCGTGCTTGAGCTGTTTCTTCAGCCCGCCTTTGGCCAGGTAACCTTCGGCGCAAATGTCCGCGGCGCGCAGCTCGGCCGCGGCACGCAGGATCTCCGCGTTGGCCACGCCGCCGATCCCGGCTACGAGCACTTGCACGGTGGTCCGGGCCTCAGGCACGACGCCGAGGTGCTTGAGCACCGCCATCAGCCGGTCGATGCCGATCCCCATCCCGGTGCAGGGCACCGGACGGTCGAGGAAGCGCTCGACAAGCTGGTTGTAACGTCCGCCGCCCATCACGGAGCCGAACTCCGGCGCCTGCGGCAGAATGGCCTCGAACACGGGACCGGTGTAGTAGTCGAGACCACGCGCCAGGCTCGGGTCGAATTTGGCATGCGCTTCGTCGATCCCGAGCGCGTTGAGCGCATCGGCGAGTTCGGCCATTTCGGCCAGCGCGTCCGCGGACACGTCGGTGTCGGGCAACACGCGCGTGAGATTCTCGACCACCTCGGCGCGCGTCGCGCCGGTCACGGTAATGAAGTCGACGATGCGGCCGATGGTGTCCGCGTCGAGGTGGACGCCGGGAATCGGGTCTCCGGATTCGTCGATACGGCCCTCACCGAGTTCAAGCCGGATGTTGTCCATACCCACTTTCGCGAGCTTGTCGATCACGCGCAGTACGTGTTTCTGCCGGGCCTGATCGGCGATGCCGCAGCCGTCGAGCAAGGCGCTGGTGAGCTTGCGATCATTGACCAGCACGCAGAACTCCGATACGCCGATGGTCGACAACACTTCGCACATGATGGCAATGATCTCGGCGTCGACCGCGACGCTGTCCGCACCGGCGGCGTCGATGTCAAGCTGGGTGAATTGGCGGAACCGGCCGGGCCCGGGTTTATTGACGCGGAACACCGGACCCACCGCGTAGCGCCGGAATGGCAACCGGATGTCGTTGGGATACTGGGCCAGCACCCGCGCGAACCCGACCGTGAGATCGAATCGCAGCGCGGCGGCCTCCTCTTCGGGCGTATCGAGCGTGAACAACTCCTTGTTCGTCTCATCGCCACCGGTTCCGAGCAACGTTTCGAGGTGCTCGACCGCGGGCGACTCGACGGGCAGGAAACCGTATTTCTGGAAGATGCGCTCGATGGCGTGCATGACGTCGCGCCGCGGGATGAGGTCCGCGGGCAGGAGGTCTTGAAAGCCTTTGAGTGTTCTGGGTTCAACGCGGGTTTGCTCGGACATGGATACCTCTCGCTGCTCAGGAGCCTCCGAAACCGTCTGACAACTTCGCCGTGGCGCGCGGAGCAAGCTCAGCCTCGCTACGAACTCGATGGTGCATCTCACCCACTTGGTGACAACATGGCTGAGCGTATCTCGCGCATAACCAAGCACTTTAGACGCGCCACAATACGCTACCCGATGTTCGGCGCGCTTGCATCCGGCTTGACGTCGACGATTCGCCCCTTAAAGACATCGACTACCTGCGCGACGCCAGCATCCTCCAGCGCCGCGCGGGCTTCGTCGGGATTCACGTGGCCCGAAATGGGCAACTCCGTCTGGCCTTCGTTGCCCTGGTCTGGCGGCGCACCGCCCACTACGCTCCGGAACGTGCGCACATTTTGCGTCAACGCGGTCAGCGCCGTTTCCAGCGCCTGACGGTGTTCTCCCCGTTCCAGCAACTCCCGCGCGTCCGCGGCTTCGGGCTTGATCTCCAGAATGAGGGTGTCGTCCTCAAGGTCCAGCGAACCCACCTGGCTCAATCCGACGCTGAGTGCCACCGTGTCTTTCGCCGCCATCTGCGCAACGCGCCGCCACACCTCCGTGAGATTGTCGCGCGTGACAAGAACCGGCTCAGGTTTCGATGGCGCGGGCGGCGCCGGGGGGCCGGAGAGTGCTTCGGGCTCCGTCGAAAGGGGAGCCTTAGATGTCGAGGACGCGGACTGCGCCCGTGGCGCAGGCGGCGCCTGAAGTGCAGAAACCGGAGCGGTTGCTGGCGCCGCGGCAACCGGGGCGCCGCCGCTCAATTGCAACAGCTTCTCGATCACCGTGTCGACATTGACTGCCACGCTGCGCTTGGACACGCTGATCAGGAGCGCTTCGAGGGCGATACGCTGGGCGATCTGGGAATCGAAGCCTTTGGTCAGTTCGGCGAACCGCTCGACGAGACGGATGATGTTGGTCAGGGTCAGACGCGCGCAACGCGCCTGCAACTCGGCGATTTCTTCGGCCGGGAGCGCCAGCAGCGTGCCGGGGTCGCCCGCCTTGCAGACCAGAAGGTTGCGGAAATAGCGCAAGATGTCCTGCACGAACTGCGTGAGGTCTTTGCCCGAAGAGACGATGTCTTCGACGATGCGCAGTTGGATCCCGACGTCTTTATCGAGAATGGCGTCGCACAGTTCGTGCATGACGCGCCAGTTGACCAGGCCCAGCACGTCGAACACGTCCTGGAACACGATTTCGCCGTCGCAATACGACACCAACTGGTCGAGGATACTCTCGGCGTCCCGCACACCGCCCTCGGCCGCGCGCGCGATGGCCTGGAGGGCCTCGTCGCTGCACGCCAGTCCCTCGGCGTCGAGGATAGACCGCAGCAAGGCGCAGATGTCGCTCACGGCCACGCGCCGGAAATCGAACCGCTGGCAACGCGACACGATCGTGGCCAGAATCCGGTGGGCTTCAGTCGTTGCAAGGATAAAGATCGCGTGCGGGGGAGGTTCTTCGAGGGTCTTCAGCAGCGCGTTGAAGGCCGCCACGGACAACTGGTGCACCTCGTCGATGATGTACACCTTGTAGCGCGAACGCGAGGGCATAAGCCGGACGTTCTCGCGAATCTCGCGCACGTCCTCGACACTGTTGTTCGAGGCGCCGTCGATCTCGATGACGTCCATGCTGTTACCCGCGGCGATGGCGGTACAGTTGTCGCACTCCCCGCAGGGCTCGGTCGTCGGAGCATCGAATGCCAGACAGTTCAGGGCCTTGGCCAGAATGCGCGCGGTCGTGGTCTTGCCGATCCCGCGCGA
>JAACEL010000611.1 GCA_011682535.1 Nitrospiraceae bacterium
CTCGCCTTAGCTCGCTATGGCTGCGTTCTTGTTCCTTGTCAGCCTTGTCCTCACTGTCGCAGATAGACGACATCTCAATCGTGAAACGCTCTAAGAGCCCTTATGCTCGCCGAACTTCTCCCTCAATCGTTCGGCCACCAGCGGGGGTACGAACGGGCTCACGTCGCCCCCGAACGACGCCACTTCCTTCACCACCCGCGAACTCAGGAACAGATAGGCCTCGCTCGGCATGAGACACACGGTGTCCACGTCTTCGTTGAGCTTCTGATTCGTGACCGCCATGCTGTGCTCGAACTCGAAGTCCGATATGGCCCGCAGTCCGCGCACGATCGCACGGGCGTTGCATTCTTGCGCAAAGTCCACCGTCAACCCGTGGAACGAAGCCACCCGGGCACCCGGCAGGTCGCTCGTGATGGCTTGCAGCATCTCGACGCGTTCTTTGACCGTGAACAGGCTGCGTTTCTCATAGTTCGTCGTTACTGCCACGGTGACCGTGTCGAAAATCCGCACTGCCCGGCGGATCAGATCGACATGCCCCCAGGTGGGGGGATCGAAGCTCCCCGGGTAGATGGCCGTGCTGCTAGTCATGCGCTGGTTCCCTTCTGGCGGCCGCCGCACGCGCCGCCTCGTACACGGCCAACACCGGGACACCCGATTCGTCAGCCAACCGCCGGCAATCTTCGAACTCGGGCGACATGCACGTCACCCGGCCATCGAAGCGGCCGACCTTGATCCGCACGCAGCCCCATGCTGTGTCGACGGTTTTCCATTCCCTCTCCAAACAGATCCGCTGTTCCTCGCGCATCCGCATCCCAAACGTCGTCGACGAATCGAACACCACCGGCGCCACCGCGGCCACGTTCGCCGCATCGCACAGCACCGTCACCAGATACGCCGGACGCCCTTTCTTGCCCACGACGGGCGTCAGGAACGCATCCCGAGCCCCCGCCCTCAGCAGATCTTCTACCAGGGGCGGGAACAGCTCCGGGTTCATGTCGTCGATGTCGAACTCAATAACCGTGACCGGTTGCGTCCCTCGTACCGAACCCTCCGCCTCACCCAACAGCACCCGCAACACATTGGCCCGATCGGGCAACTCGCGCTGCCCGCTACCGTAACCCGACGCCGCCACCCGCATGCGCGGCATGGCGCCGTATGACGACGCCAGTTGCGTCACCAACGCCGCGCCCGTGGGTGTCAGCAACTCCAGTTCCACGCCGGAGCCGTAGCTGGGCACGTCCTGGATCAACGCCGCCGTCGCCGGCGCAGGCACAGGAAGAACGCCGTGCGCCGTGTTAACCGTGCCCGAACCTACGTTCAACGCCGAGGATACGACATTTTCCACCCCCAACGTGTTGAGGGCCCAATGCGCCGCTACCACGTCCACGATAGAGTCCACCGCGCCCACTTCGTGGAAGTGCACTTGCTCGATCGTCGTTCCGTGGACGCGTGCCTCACATTCCGCCAACCGCCGGAAGGTCTTCTCGCTCGCGGCCTTCACCGGCTCAGGCAAATCTCCCCGCGCGATGATCTCCAACACGTGCTTCAAGTGCCGGCGCGGCTGCTTGGCCTCGTCCACGTCCACCGAGAACTGCGTTGCCGCGATGCCCCGCTTGTCCACCTTCTCCGCACGCACCCGGAAACCTGAGACATCCAGCGAATACACAGCCTCCGACAGCGCCTCGAAATCCACACCCGCGTCAATGAGTGCGCCGGCGATCATGTCGCCGCTCGCCCCGCAGGCACAATCGAAATACAGCGTCTTCATACCGACTTCCCGTTCACCAGCCGGTTAATCAAAGCCGCAAAGGCTCCGGCTCCGTATCCATTGTCAATGTTGACCACGGTTACGCCGGGGGCGCACGTGTTGAGCATGCCCAGCAGCGCCGCGATCCCGCCGAAACTGGCCCCGTACCCGATGCTGGTCGGAACCGCCACCACCGGTCTGTCCACCAGGCCCGCCGTCACACTGGCGAGCGCGCCTTCCATACCCGCGCACACGATCAGCACGTTCGCCTTCTGCAGCGTGTCGACCCGGCCCAGCAGCCGGTGTATGCCAGCCACGCCCACGTCGTACACCCGCTCGACGCGGCTGCCGATCGATTCGCAGGTAACGGCTGCTTCCTCCGCCACGGGGATATCGCTCGTACCTGCCGAAACCACCGCCACGTAGCCCTCGAGCATCTCAGGCGGCGACACGGCGATCGTCACGGCGCGCGCCGCTTCATGGTGCACCGCGTCCGGGTACGCCGCCAGTACCGCCGCCACCGCATCGTCATTGCATCGCGTGGCCAGCACATTGCTTCCGTGCTCGCGCATGCGGCCCACGATCGCTACGATCTGCTCCGGCGTCTTCCCTTGACAGAAGATCGTCTCGGGGAAACCCTGGCGCAGACTGCGGTGGTGGTCCACCTTGGCAAACCCGAGATCCTCGAAAGGAAGCGACCGCAGTTTACCCAACGCCTCATCCGGGGCCAGGGCGCCCGACGCGACCGATTCCAACAACGCCTTCAGCTTTTCTTGTTCCATACGGACAATGTCCTTTGCCTGATTGGGGTACCCATACTACGTGAAACAAGAATGAAAACAAAATCGGCGGCAGGCGCGTCGAACGACATCGGAGTAGATACAGCGATCAGCTATAGCTTGTCATCACTGCTGTCCTAAACAAACTGAGTCTCGGACCGATCATCGGAAAAGACCAACGTTTCGGATAGGCCATGGGCCTGTTTGCTCGCTTTCCA
>JAACEL010000192.1 GCA_011682535.1 Nitrospiraceae bacterium
CGACCACTTCCTTCCGCTCAAGGTCATCAAGTCGAAGCTCGCTGCCTGGGAGAAGGGAGACGCCTCACCGGTCGCTCCCGATCACGGGCCGCCTTCTGAGGCCTACTTCTTGTCCTCGGGCGCCTCGCTCTCGTCCAATCCCGATCCCAGGCCATCGATCGTCGAAGAGTCCACGACACCCATGACTCCAGGTTCAGGGATCATGTCGGGGGCTTCGCCCTTGCCTAGACGTCCGGAGATGAGGGACATGGCCATGGCGAGGATCATGAAGAGTGCCGCCGCGACATAGGTCAGCCGCTGAGGCAGGCTCTTACTGGCGCGGGGCCCAAACACGGTATCCGATCCGCCGCCGATGCCGAACGCACCGGCGAAACCGACCCCTTTGCCCTTCTGCAACAGGACGATGATGATGAGCCCGGCGCAGGCGGGCACGTAGAACAGCAGCATCAGAAACCAAAGTGTGTCGAGCATAGGTTATTCCTTCGGAACCGTCGCCGCCACGATCGCAGCGAAATCGTCGGCCTTCAAGGCCGCTCCGCCTACCAGTGCGCCGTCCACGTCGGGGTTGGCCATCAGTTCGGCCGCGTTACCCGGCTTGACGCTTCCACCGTACTGGATCCGGACCTTGTCCGCCACTGCGGCGGAAAACGTGTCTTTCAACAGGCCGCGGATGAACGCGTGCGCATCCTGAGCCTGTTCCGGGCTGGCCGTCACGCCGGTACCGATCGCCCAGACCGGTTCATAGGCGACGGCGACATGGTCAAAATCGGCTTCCGACAGGCCCTTGAGACCTTCGGTGACCTGGCGTGTGAGGACGTTGTTCATCTGGCCACCTTCGCGCTCAGCCAGTGTCTCGCCGACGCAGAACATGACTTGGAGACCGGCAGCGAGCGCGAACTTGAGCTTCTCGTTGAGAAGTTCGTCCGATTCTTTGAAGTACTCGCGGCGTTCGCTGTGGCCGATGATGGTCCAGGTGCAGCCGGCATCTTGCAGCATCTGGGGCGAGATTTCGCCGGTATAGGCGCCGCTTTCCTTGATATAGGAATTCTGGCCGCCCATCTCGATGTTCGAGCCAGGACCTGGCCGACGGCATACAACGCCGTATAAACGGGGCATACAACAATATCGACAGCCGATACGCCGCTCACTTGAGGCTTCAGGTCCTCGACGAGTTGAAGCGCGCCGGATACCAGCAGGTTCATCTTCCAGTTGCCGGCAACGAGGGGCTTTCTCACAGCAATACCTTTCCGCGGGCGCAGCCCAAGCATGGACATCTGCGCACAAAACACTACCCCTGTGACAGGGCGCCAGACCGAACGCGGATCGTAGCACATTCCCGCGTTAGCACGCAAACTCGCGACGCCGCGCAAACGGGGCTACCCGCTTTCCCCCTGTCCGAATCGCCGGATAACCCCGCCGTAACGCAACTCAGGCTTCGTCCGGCACTTCGGGCGCGCCACAATACGCCACCCGGCGTCCGGGGCCCTGGACTGGGTTAGATTGACACTCAGAAAGCTGGTATAATCGGGCCTCGTTTCACGGCCATCCGGCAAGTACCGCCCAGTCGGTCAGTCAGAAACGGGACTCAGCCCAACGGGGCTTTGACGCGCTGGCATACGGCGCGCCGGATGGCTAGATCGTATTGCCGCGCACTGAAATCGCGGTAGCGTAGCCAGAGCCGCCCGTATGAGATGAGCAACGTCGTCTTACGCGGTTTCTTCACTCACCATCATCCAGGAGTTGGAAGAGAACCATCATGAACGACCAAGCCATGCAGCAACTGATCGACTTGTCGTGCTATCTCGGAGCCCCAGGGAACAACTACGTGATCCTCGGCGAGGGCAACACCTCTGCGCGCATCGACGAACACACCTTCTACGTCAAGGCTTCCGGCACGACGCTCCGCGACATTGACGCGGACGGGTTTGTAGCGGTGTCCATCTCGAAGGTGACCGCCATTCTCGATGACGAGTCGGCGGGTGACGAAGACGTGACGCGGGTGCTCAAGGAAGCGCTGGTGGATCCCAGCGAGACGCGGCGTCCATCCGTGGAGGTGATGCTGCACGCGCTGTTGCTGCGCTATCCGGAGTATGCATTCATTGGCCACACGCATCCGACGTATACCAACGCCCTGCTGTGTTCCCAGAAAGCGGAAGAGGCGGCGATGGGGCGTGTCTGCCCCGACCACGTGGTGGTGATGGCGCACAAGTCCGTGTTCGTGCCGTACGTCGATCCGGGCCTCGTGCTGGCGCGTGAAGTGAAGACGCGGGTCGAGGCGTATGTGGAGGAAGAAGGCGTGCTGCCGCGCGCCATCATGATGCAGAACCACGGCCTGATCGCCATGGGCGATTCTCCGAAGGCCGTCGCCAATATTACCGACATGGCGGAGAAGATGTCCGAAGTCATCGTGGGTGCCTACGCCTTGGGTGGTCCACGTTTTATGCCGCCCGAGCACATTGACCGCATCTATACCCGTCCCGACGAGAAGTATCGGGAAAGGGCCATCACCAAGTAAGCCATAGTTAGAAGGAGATCTCTGTGTCAAAACTGAGCGAGTACAAAGACGCCCGGGCCCCGTTGCCCGAGACCTACACCGCCTGGCATGTGTTCGGCGCCGGGTTCGACAACCTGGGCAAGGACGGCAAGCCGCAGACGTTGCCGATGCGTCCGCCGGAAGCCAACGAATTGCTGCTGCGCGTGGACGTGCTGGGCCTGTGCCTGTCCGACATCAAGATCATCACTCAGGGCGGCGATCACCCGCGCCTTCGAGGACGTGACCTCGCCAACGACCCCACCGTGCTGGGCCATGAGTGCTCGGTGACCGTGGTTGCCGTGGGCGATCAGTGGAAAGAGAAGTTCAACGTGGGCGAGCGCTATCTGGTACAGGCCGACATTTACGTGGACGGCCTCAGCTTCGCCTTCGGTTACCTGATTCCCGGCGGCATGGAACAGTATGCGTTTGTGGACGAGCGTGTGCTCGACGGCGACGAGGGCTGCTACCTGCTTCCCATCCAGCCCGACACCGGCTACAGCGCCGCCGCGCTGGCCGAACCGTGGGCGTGCGTTGAGATGTCGTACTGCCTGGAAGACCGCGTGGCGCCCGGTGACGGCGATCGCCTGGTGGTCACCGACGATGCCGCATCGCTGCCCGCGGATGTCACGGCTTCGGCGACGGTGCTGCCGCGTTCACTCGACGGCCTTGGCGACGCAACGTTCGACGACATCATCGTTCAGTCGCCGACGCCCTCGATGGTCGACACGTTGGCGCCGTGCATGCGGCGCAACGGCGCGATGTTCCTCCTGGGTGCGCCCACGGAAGACGGTCCCGTCTCGCTCGACATCGGCCGGATTCATTACGACAACATCCGCTTCTACGGCGGCAGCGACACCCTTGAGACGGTCACCGAGATCAATGCCCGCAACGACCTGCTGGCCGGTGGCGCGGCGCTGTTCATCGGCGCGGGCGGTCCCATGGGTCAGATGCACGTGCAGCGCGCCCTCGAGATCGACGGCGGGCCCAAGCGCGTGGTCGTTACCGATCTCGACCCGAGCCGTCTTGAGCATATTCGCGACCGCTTCAGCGCCTTGGCCGAGAGCAACGGCCGCGAATTGTTCACGTTCGCCCCGTCCGAATTCGACTCGCAAGAGGCCATGGACGAACGCCTGATGTCGCTGACGCCGAATGGTTACGACGACGTCGTCGTGCTGGCGCCTGTCGCGCGCGTGGTCGAAGCCAGCATCGGCTACGTGGCCGACAACGGTTTCGTCAACGTGTTCGCCGGGCTGGGCATCGGCACGGCCGGCCAGTTCAAGCTGGGCGACCTGTGCCGCGGCGTGAAGATGATCGGTTCGAGTGGCTCGCGCATCAGCGACCTGCGCAAGATCCTCGAGATGGTCGAAGCCGGCAAGCTCAACACCAACCTCAGCGTGGCCGCGATTGGCGGTCTGAACGCGGCGCGCGCCGGACTCGAGGGCGTGAAGGGAGCCCGCTTCCCGGGCAAAACGGTGATCTACACGCAGATTCCCGACCTGCCACTGATGGCCCTCGAAGACGTTCCCAAGAACATCCCTGAACTCAAAGACAAGCTCTCGCCGCAGGGAGCGTGGACCAAAGAGGCTGAAGAGGCCTTGATGGAGATGCACCTCTGATGAATCGGCTCGAAGGAAAGAAAGCCATTGTCACCGGCGCCGCGCAAGGACTGGGCGCCGCCATCGTGGAACACCTCGCCGAGGAAGGTTGCGACGTCATCGGTTGGGACGTCAACGCCGAGAAGATGGCCGAGACGGCCCAGGCCGCCGCACAGAAGACGGGACGCGCCATCACCGGGCGCAGCGTCGACGTGACCGACGCGGAAGAGGTCCGCGCGGCCGTGGACGAGGCCGTTGCGCGGATGGGCGGACTCGACATCATGGTGTCGAACGCAGGCATCCTGTTCTCGGGCGAATCCGTCGACTTCGACATCGAACGCTGGCGCAAGGTGATCGACGTCAATCTCGTCGGGTTCTTCATCGTGGCCCGCGAAGCCGCGCGCGTGATGCTGGCCGGCGGCAAGCCGGGGGCGATCATCGAGATCAACTCGAAGTCGGGCAAGAAGGGCAGCTTCCGCAACACGGCCTACGCCGCGTCGAAGTTCGGCGGCATCGGTCTCACGCAGAGCCTGGCGATGGAGTTTGCCGACCGGAACATCCGCGTCAACGCGATCTGCCCGGGCAACCTGCTCAACTCCCCCCTGTGGGTGAACAGCCTGTTCAAGCAGTATGCCGCCAACCAGGGCATCACCGAGGAGGAAGTGCGCCAAAAGTACATCGACCAGGTGCCGATGAAGCGGCCCTGTGAATACCGCGATGTGACGAAGGTGGTGGTCTTCCTCGCTTCCGAGGATTCGGGCTACATGACCGGCCAGGCGATCAACGTCACCGGCGGTCAGCAGATGGACTAGCTGTTTAATAGCGAGGTGAATTATGGCACGAACGTTGAGCGTCAAGGAACTGTCTCTGGAGGCCTTCGCCCCTTACGGGACGTTCGCCAACATGCTGAATCCCGATACCGCCAAGATCGGGGCGGAGCCGATCGAGTTCTTCCGCGACATGTCGCTGCTGGATCTGGGCGCCGCGAGCACGGCTTCGTTTTCAACCTGCCGCGTACTGAAGCGGCCTCCGGCGATCGATGTGACGGAGTGGCACTCTCACTGCGCCGAGGTGAACTTGGCGCTCGATGGCGACATGCTCATCCACGTCGGCCCTGCGACCCCGAACGGGGTCGTGCCGCTGGACCAGTTCGAAGTGTTCCGCGTGCCGCGCGGCACGATCGTCTCGATCCGGCCGGGCGTCTGGCACCACGCGCCCTTCACCGTCGACACGGACGAGCTGAACTGCCTGATCGTGTTGCCCGAGCGCACCTATGCGAACGACTGTTTCGTGTATGAGATTCCCGAAGGCGATCGGCTGACGATTGATGTCTGAGTAGAACCGTTCTCGCGGGTTACGGCAACCCGGTTGCTTGGAACAAATCGCTTAGCGGAAATCGCGGTGGCGAAGCCATGAAACGGCCGGCGATGCCACGTCCTGTGGGCGTGGTTAGGCCGTTTCGAGCGATTTCTTCACGGATCAAGGAATGTCCCTATGTTGATGGCAGCGTTTGGCGAGGCACACGGCAATCTGGCGGCGTTGCACGCGGTGCTGGCTACCATTGACGGCATGGGGATCCAGACGATCGTCAACACAGGCAATTCGACCGCCGGTCATCCCCAACCAGACGCGGTACTCGACCTCCTACGCACCCGCGGCATCCGTTCGCTGCTGGGCGAGGAAGATCGGCACGTGGTGCTTTTTCAAAGGAAGCGGACCTCCCTCGAGAAACGATGCGCGCCTGAGGAATTCGAGGCGCTGCGCAGAGCCCACGAAGCGATCGCGTGCGGCAACCTGGAGTTTCTCCAAGGCCTGCCACGCAAGTGCCGCATCGAGGTCGACGAAATCTCCGTGTGCGTGTGCCACGGCACCCCCAACGCGCCCGCGGACCGCCTGCGCGAAGAGGACGACTTCGCCCGATTCCAGCGCCTGCGGGAACTGGCCAATTCCGATGTGGTGATCTGTGGCGGGAGCGCCCCCGCGTTCTCCCGGCTCGTCGATGGTGCCCTGTTCGTGCATCCCGGCGCCGTGGCATCCTCGTCCGGCGAAGACGTCCCCGCCTCGTTTGCCGTCATCGACACGGAACGCGAGCCGTGGCGGGCCCACCTGCATCGGATCGACCCGCCCGCTTGATGTTGAATGGCTGGATGGCTCCGCCGTGGCGCGTGCAGCAAGCTCACGTATTAGCCAGCGCTTCGGGCGCGCCACAATGCGCTACCCGGCCATCGGGGCTTGATCTGGCTGCGGCGGTCATGTTGAATAGGCTTTTGGGAGGGCAGAATCCGTATGCGCGCTGTAGTGTTCGACGGCGAAGTCCGCGTCACCGAGCGCCCCACCCCGCGCCCCGCGCCGGGCGAAGCCCTCATCCGCGTGCTCACCACGGGCATCTGCAATACCGACCTCGAAATCGTCAAGGGCTACATGGGATTCCGTGGCGTGCTGGGCCATGAATTCGTCGGCGTGGTCGAGGAATGCTCCAACCCCGCGCTCGACGGCAAGCGCGTCGTCGGCGAGATCAACTGCGCGTGCCATCGTTGTCGGTATTGCCAGCTCGAAATGCCCCACCATTGCCTGCGTCGCAGTGTCCTCGGGATTCTCGATCGCGACGGAGCGCTCGCCCAGTACCTCACCTTGCCGGAAGAAAACCTGCACATCGTGCCGAACTCGATCCGCGACGACGTGGCCGCGTTCACCGAGCCGTTGGCAGCGGCATTTCGCATCACCGAGCAATTGTCCATCGGCGAAGACGACCGCGTGGTCGTGCTGGGCGACGGCAAAATGGGCCAACTGTGCATGCAGGCTGTGTGGCTGCACACCAAGCGGCTGGTCTGCGTAGGAAAGCATCCGTGGAAACTCGATCTTCTCAAGGATCTCCACATCAACATTGCCCGCCACGACGATCCCGTCGAACCCGGCGCCGATGTGGTGATCGAGGCCACCGGCACGCCGGGCGGCTTGCAGCGCGCCATCGAACTGGTGCGTCCCGAGGGCACGATCGTGCTCAAGACCACCGTGGCGGATGAGACGCCCATGGCGTTGAGCGCCGTAGTCATCAACGAGATCAAGATCGTCGGTTCCCGATGCGGCCCCTTCCGGCCTGCCCTGGAGGCCTTGGCCATGGGTAACGTCGAAGTGCGTCCCATGATCACCGAAGCCTATAGTCTCAAAGACGCCGCGCACGCCCTGCGCCGCGCAGCCGCCAGCGATGTGATGAAAGTGCTCGTCCATATCTGACCCAGTTATTGCACGCGCATGGCGCGTTCTCGGGAGATCGCCATGAACCGTCCCAACATCCTCTATCTCCATTCGCACGACACCGGGCGCTTCGTGCAGCCCTACGGCCACGCCGTCCACACGCCCCGCTTGCAGCGGCTGGCCGAGGAAGGCGTGTTGTTCCGGCAGGCCTTTTGCGCGGCGCCCACCTGCTCGGCCAGCCGATCATGTCTGCTCACCGGGCAGCACGCCCACAGCAATGGCATGCTCGGACTGGCCCACCGCGGCTTCAGCCTGTATGACTACGGCCACCATCTGGTCAACACGCTGAAGACGGCAGGCTACACCTCCGCACTGGCGGGCATCCAGCACATCGCCAACATGTTCGACGAGCCCTGGCGGGCGATCGGATACGACCGCTATCTGGGTGACCCCGGCGCCGCCGGCGAGGAAGCCTGCCGGTTCCTCGACGACGCCCCCGATCAGCCCTTCTTCCTGTCCGTCGGGTTTGCCGAAACCCACCGCGAATTCCCCGAGCGCCATCCCGGCGATGACCCAGCCTACTGCATGCCACCGGCGCCGCTACCCGATACGCCCGATACGCGCGAGGATATGGCGCGGTTCAAAGCGAGCGCACGGATACTCGACGAGAAGATGGGCCGGGTGCTCGACGCGCTCGACCGGAACGGTCTGGCCGAAAACACCCTTGTCATTTGCACCACCGATCACGGCATCGCGTTCCCGCGCATGAAGTGCAATCTGACGGACGGCGGGATCGGCGTGATGCTGATCGTGCGGGGGCCGGGCGGATTCGAGGGCGGCAAGGCCTGCGACGCCCTCGTCAGTCAGGTCGACATCTTCCCCACCGTGTGCGAGTTGCTCGGCATTGACCGGCCCGACTGGCTACAGGGCGTGTCGCTGATGCCCCTCATCCGCGGCGAGGCCGCCGAGGTGCGCGACGAACTCTTCGCCGAGGTCAGCTACCACGCATCCTACGAACCGCAGCGGGGTGTGCGTACCCAGCGCTGGAAGTTCATCCGCCGCTTCGACGACCGCACGAGGCCGGTGCTTCCCAATTGCGATGACAGCCCCAGCAAGGACGTGTGGATCGAGGGTGGCTGGGCCGATGCCCCACCACCCGCCGAGGCCCTCTACGATCTCCTGTTCGACCCCAGCGAGACGAACAATCTGGTGAATGCGCCCCACGCGCAAGCGGCGCTGGCCGACCTGCGCGCGCGGCTCGACACCTGGATGCGCGACACGGACGACCCGCTGCTTGAAGGCCCAGTGCCCGCTCCCGAAGGCGCGATCGTCAACGACCCCGACGGCCTGTCGCCCAGCGAGAAGAACTTCGTTTAGGAACCCAGTCAGAATGTTCAAGTTGTTTTGACTGGGTTCCTTAGCGAAAGTGCGCATGTCGGCGCTGTAACGTGAATGCGAGGCGAATGAGACGGCAATCGGCGAAGAGTTCGTGCTGGCTGGCCTCCTCGTGGCGCGCGCTGCAGGCTCAGGCGTTAGGACGCGCCACAATACGCCCCCCGACGTTCAGGGCGCTCGGGTTTGACCCGTCCGGCGCGGGAGTGGCACAATACCCGTTCTCACGTGGACCATAAAATGAGGAACTTCCCATGCCTTGCCCCGACGATACGAATGGAAAGAGCGGACAGTCCGATGCGCTCCTGACCCGCTTGCTCAAGTCGCGCACGATCCTGATAAGCGGACCGGTTGAGGACGAACTGACGGAGAAGATCATCGCGCTGGCGCTGGTGCTCGACGCGGAATCGCACGATCCCATCAAAGTGATACTCACGACCCCCGGCGGCTCAATCGACCTCGGCTTCGCGATCTACGACATCCTGCGTTTCGTCGAGTCGGACGTGATCTGTATTGGTGCGGGCTATGTGGCCAGCATGGGGGTTCCCATCCTGCTCGCCGCAAAAAAAGAGAACCGGCTCGCGCTGCCCAACACGCGGTTCATGATGCACCAGCCCAGCACCGGCGCCGCCGGACAAGCCAAGGACATCCGCATCACCGCGCAAGAGATCCTCAAGATCCGCGAGAAGCTGAACCGGCTCATCGCCGAGGAAAGCGGCCAGGATTTCGAGAAAGTGGCGGCCGACAGCGACCGCGACTTCTGGATCACAGCGGAAGAGGCGCTCGAATATGGCCTGATTGCGCGCATCGTCTCCAGCACACAAGACATCGCCTAAGGGCTCGCGCAAGAATAACTCCACCGTTTCCGCATCTCATCTTCACGCCACCTTCGAGCGCTTC
The DNA here is from genome assembly GCA_011682535.1 of Nitrospiraceae bacterium. Taxonomy (GTDB): domain Bacteria; phylum Hydrogenedentota; class Hydrogenedentia; order Hydrogenedentales; family SLHB01; genus JAACEL01. The sequence goes on from JAACEL010000192.1 coordinate 9,616, forward strand.
TCAATCGCAAAAACCTCGAAATAGCTGGCTATTCCTGCGGTTTTACTCAATCGTCGCGCTCAAATTCGACGCAAATCTGAGCGCGGAAACGGTGGAGTTATTCTT
>JAACEL010000612.1 GCA_011682535.1 Nitrospiraceae bacterium
GGGCCACTCATTGCCTATGTCGGCACCTTCAGTTCTCCGCTTCGCGATGTGTTGTCAACGCAGGTGGATCTGCCCCCCGGCAATGGTCGCGGCATACATCTTTTCCAGGTGAATCGCACCACCGGGGCGATGACGCCCGCCGGCATTCACGAGATGGGAACAAGCCCTGGCTGCCTGGCTCTGAATGCCAGCGGAACCCGACTTTATTCCGCCAATGAGACGGATCGCGTGGGGCGAGACAAGCAAGGCACGGTCAGCGCTTTCTCCATCGATCGGGCAGACGGGCATTTGACGTTGCTGGGCACCGTCCGCTCCGGCGGCGCCGGTCCGACCTATGTGAGCATCCATCCGTCAGGACGGTTCTTGTTGGTGGCCAACTATTTTGGCGGCTCCGTGGCGGTGCTCCCAATTCTGCCGGACGGTCGGTTGGGCAACGCCACGGACATCAAGAACGATGCCGGCAAACTTGGCCCCACCAAGGCGACCAATGCTCCACCGGGCAGCTTTGCCATCAGCGGACATGATCGGACTCACGCGCACATGATTCAGGCCGATCCCTCAGGACGCTTCGTGCTGCATGTTGACTTGGGCTTGGATCAGGTCTTCGTCTGGAAGTTCGACCAGCGGATGGGCGTGCTGACTCCGAACGACCCGCCCGCGGTCTCGCTGCCACCCGGAGACGGGCCGCGGCATTTCCATTTTCATCCCAATGGTCGTTGGTTCTACTCCATTCAGGAAGAAGGCTCGACGATCGTGCTGTTTGATTACGATGCCCGAGCGGGGCGGTTGGCCTCACGGCAGACGATCTCCACGCTACCGCCCGGGTTTGCGGGCAGTAATTTCTGCTCCGAGATTCTAGTTTCAGCCGATGGGCAATTTGTTTACGCGGGCAACCGGCTGCACGACAGCATCGGGATCTTTTCCATCGGCCCAAACGGCGACCTCACCTACGTAGGGGAAGAATGGACACGAGGCAATTATCCGCGCAGCTTCAACTTCGACCCCACTGGCCGGTTCCTCTATTGCTGCAATCAGCGAGCCGACCACATTGCCGTCTTCGGAGTGAATCGCAAGACCGGCGGCCTCAAATTCACCGGCCATTACACCCCGGTTGGCAATCCTTCGATCATCGTCTTCCTCGATCTCGCCAAGGTGGATTGAAGTCAGGTGTTTCAGCCCGTACTTGCGAAGCACACCGCGAATTATTAGGCTTGGGGGCATCCGATCTACTAATGGAGGGAAGAAGACATGTTCGCTCGTCGATCAATATCAACGTGCGTGTTAGTGTTCCTGATGGCAATCGGGTCCGCTGCGGCGGACAAGACGGTGTCACTGCCGACGGAGCTGGAACGCTCGTTGGTGGTTACGGGCCAGGGGTACTTCCCAGTCGCTCTGCGACTCAAGGATGGACGTATCGCAGCGGTGCTGCGCGGCGGAGCAGGACATCTGGGGATCAAAGGGCGGCTGGACATCGTTTTCTCCGAAGACGAAGGTAAGACCTGGTCCAAACCAATCATCGTCAACGACTCACCAGTCGACGATCGCAACCCGGCGATGGGCCAGGCGGCAAACCGCGATCTCATCGTCGGCTTCTGGCGGACCGCCACTTATGACGAGGAGGGGCGCTACGACCCGAAACTGGACAAGCCACGCAATACCTGGATCACACGCTCTGCTGACGGAGGCAAGACCTGGTCTGATCCGACCGAATTGGACGTGTCCGACATCGGCTGGGGAAGTCCGTATGGCAAGATCCTTACGATGCCTGACGGGGCTCTGTTGATGGCGGTTTACGGCGGTCCTCAGCGACCGGCTGGTCCAAAGATCGCGAAACGAGAGGATCACAGCTACATTTACCGTTCGACCGACCATGGCAAGAGTTGGAGTCGCTACGCCGAATGTTCCATCGGCGGACAATTCAACGAGACCGCCCTCCTTCGATTGCCCTCGGGCAAGATCCTGGCAGCCATGCGTTCTCGACGAGGGAGTCAGGTTTGGCTCACCGGAAGTACGGACGATGGCAAGACCTGGAGCGAACCGAAACAGGTCACGCCCAACAACGTGCACCCGGCCGATCTGGTGCTGTTGCCCGATGGCCGGGTGCTCATGGCGACAGGCTACCGTGTGGGCCCCTATGGAGTGCGAGGGTTGATCGGTGACGCTAACGGGAACTTCGATTGGGGGAAGCGGTTCCTGCTGATTGATGATGGTATCGGCGGCGATTGCGGTTACCCCAGCAGTGTCGTGCTTAAGGACGGGCGCGCACTGACGCTTTACTATGCAAACGGCAGCAAGGACCACCCTGGCTGGAGGGTGCACTGTGGGGCATTGGTTTACACTCCCCCATCACGTAACAAGTAACGCCGACCGCATCATTAGCAACCACTGCGGAATTCACGAAAAAGCGCCTCTGTGGCACAACCGAGTGACAAGATGTGCAGTCGGTTGTCGCATCAAACGACGCTTTTCTGGCACGCGAATGCGGCATCTTTTTGGTCGGCTTCAAATGGGCTTTGCGCTGGGGTGTATCCAGTCGCATCGCCGTCACGCGGTGTTATGGCCGGCGAGCCTGGTTTGTCTGTCTTTTGCGGTGGCCGCGTGACGGAGCGGGAATCGTTGGCCCGGAGGACGGCGTCTGACGGGGGCGCGGCTGGAAAGGGATGGTGCGGCTCGGCAGGCCTCGGCCGGCGAGAGGGGCCGCCCGTTCTCTGCCCCCCCCGGTGGCCTATTTCACC
>JAACEL010000613.1 GCA_011682535.1 Nitrospiraceae bacterium
TCGGACGCCCCGCGCCGGGCGCGGGTGCGCCGAACGGCGGATAGGCCCGAAGGGCTGGCAGCACGTGGGCTCGCGCCGTTCACCCACGGCTACAGCCTGCCACCCCTATGAAACCGGCTCGGATTCTTCCGAGGCCTCCTCCAGCAAGTGCTGAAACGGCGTTCCTTCCAGGCTGCCGCCGATGTCGTGCCAACGCTTCAACTCGAGATCCTCCAATCGGAAAGTGTCTTCGTGCTGAATGGCATTCACGACACTCTCTCCCGGCGTTTCCATGAGCGCCTTTTCCTCCACGGGCACGTTCTCCACCCAGAGTGGAAACTGCGGGTTCACCTTCGCGTGGAACGCAATTTCCATCCCCTGATTCTTCAGTTCGCCCTTCTCGTCCAACGAGGATGCGAAGCCGTGCTGCTTCTCCCACTCGGTCAGAACCGCCTTCATCTCGTCGGCGGTGCGGCGATCGTGCTCCGAAGGACTACCCAGCAACAGGTTGTTCCGTTCCTCGGGATCGCGCTCGAGGTCATACAGTTCTTCCCAGCCGTCACGAAGGAAGTAGTTGTATTTCACGTTCGGGCGGCGAAGCGAGAGGAAACGGCGTGAGCTTCCCATCTCCGTGTTGAAAAGTTCGATAACGGTCTCTTCACGCCGTTGGCTCAGTCCGCCACCGGGCTTACCCAGCAGACTCGCGCCTCGCATTGGGCGGGTTCCAGGATACTCGACACCAGCCAACTCTAAGGCCGTCGGCATAATGTCGTGTAGCGTGATCAACTCGTCGCTCGCGCGCCCCTGCTCCACGGTCCCTGGCATTCGCATGAGAAACGGCACGCGGACCGACGCTTCGTATGGGCTATGCTTTTGCCAACACCCTTGGTCGCCCAGCATCTCACCGTGGTCAGACGCGAATATGACCAGCGTGTCGTCCGACATTCCCAACATGTCCAACGTATCGAGGATGCGGCCGACCCCTTTGTCAATCAGACTCACGTTGCCGTAATACAGCGCCTTGATACGCTGGAGCCGCTCGGGCGCCGCATTGCCCATGCACTCCTGGTACTTGCGCCACCGGAGTTGATTCGGCAGGGCGCCGCGGTCCCGGTCGTAGTTGACGGGCAGGGGCATGTCCTCGTTGCGGTACATGGAGGCGAAGGGCTCGGGGGCGTTCCAGGGGGGATGCGGTGCGATCCAGCCGGCCATGAGGAAAAACGGGCGATCCTCACCCATGTGCCGGCGAAGGAACTCGACCGTTCTGTCCGCGACCCACGTGCTGCCGTGGTGTTCCTCGGGAATCACCGACACCTGGGGGATGTGGTAGAGGAGATTGCGAACACCGTGGACTTCCCGGATGTGGCCGTAGCCATGCTGCTTGAGATAACACAGGTATTCGTCATCCTCGCGAAACTCGGGGATTTCCTCCATCAACTGCATGCGTTCGAAACCGAAGTGGCGCCGAGGAGGCATGAAATGCATCTTGCCAATGGATTCGGTCAGGTAGCCTGCGTTCGCCAGCAGTTCAGGAAGGTAATGGTTAAAGGGTTCAGGCTCCGGGTGAATATTGCCCCAACGCCCATGGGCGGCGCAGTGCTGGCCCGTAAGCAAGCAGTGACGCGCAGGAACGCAGAGCGGCGCGGGCGTCACTGCTTGGCGAAAATGCACGCCTTCCAGGGCCATCCGGTCCAAGTTGGGGGTCTGTATGACATCGTTCCCAGCGCACCCCATCGCGTCGAAACGCATCTGGTCGGGAAACAGAATAAGTATGTTTGGCCTGCGTGAAGGCACTGCGTGCTCCTTTGCTGCTATTTTCTTTGCGAGACCGCGGGCCTCGCCGGTCACTGGGCTAGTCGCTTGAGCCAAATCTAAAACGCTTGTGACAAAAACACAACACCTGTTAGTGTACATGCGCTAAAGACAGTTGTCAACTTAGGGATAAACGAGGAAGACCATCGCCAATCTCGATATAAAACCAATATTTATATAGAGATACTGGCTATGAGAAAAATCTTGGACGCCTCCGCCTCTCTAGCGGTTTCATCCATCTCACAGTATTTGCCCGCGAATAAAGCGATTCAAATAGTCTTGACTTTTCAGCACAGGCGGTGCGTCTGGTTGCGCTTGAGGAAACATCCCTGAACGACCTCCCGTAGGTGCGGAGGGTGGGCGATATCCATGTTGGGGCAGAAGGGCATCGCCACCTTTGAGTTCATGCCGCAGAACTGGATAAGCACGGAGCCTTTCATGGTGAGATAACTTCATGAAAGCATTTTAAGCTATACAGCATATTTCCAAGACATACGCGTTTCCCCAAGGAGCCTATATATTGTAAAAATCGCGTATTTAAAAGGAAATATTCCCACTATAGACATCTTGACAAATGCCGATCTTTCCTATAGACTGTCATTTGTAACGTTTGCAATACCGGTTCTTATGTGAGGCACATGGAAGCCAAAAGTGGTGTATCAAGAGGGAAAAGGGCCCTCGGGCCTTGTTATTAGTTGAATCGTTTGTATTGGGTGGAAGAGGGGGTGCCGGGAGTTTTTCAGCACCCCAAGAAAAAACAGATCTGTTGTGTGTCTTTTGGGAAGAGGCAGAGGTCCGGCAAATCGCAGAACAAGCCGGATGGGTACAACCAAAGGAGAGATGGAAATGAGAAATGGCAGATTCAGCTTCGGGATGATGGCTTGTTGTGCGCTGGCGCTCTTGCTGCCGATAACCGGCTGGGCCGGCGATGTAAACGAG
>JAACEL010000018.1 GCA_011682535.1 Nitrospiraceae bacterium
CCGAAGGTACATCCGAAGAGAAGCTTGCGAAATTCGCGTTCTTGTGGGACACGATCTTGCGGGAGATGCGCAGGCCCCTCGATAAGGCCACAGGGCTGAAACTATCCGGTTCGCCGTCGCGCGAGGGCCTGACGGTGACCAGCACCATTCATATCACAGGCCTTAGCAAGACTTGGTCGAACCTACGCGGAGAAGTATCGTGAGACGCATTCCCTTCCGCGGTCTGACGGCCGCCGCAATTCTTTGCGCTATCCTGACGGCCTGTTCTTCCCCGGAGATACCCCTACTCTCGCAGGAAGACGCCGACCTCATCGAATACGTCAAAGCCTATCAACACTGGCCCGAAGAAGAAGACCTGCCTTTGCCGCCGTCCGGCTGGTATGACTTGGAACTGGGTGGCGACAAGATCGAGGTATTCCGTGACGACTACGGCGTGCCACACGTCTTCGCGCCGTCCGTCGAAGCCGCCTTTCGCGCTCAGGGCTATGTGATCATGGAAGACCGCTGCCTCCAACTGCTGAAGACGCGCGAGGCCGTTATGGGACGCCGCGCCGCCTCCGAGGAGGGCTCCAGGGGCGCCGGGCACGACCAGACCGTCCGCCTTCGCTGCGGCTCCATGGAAGGTCTGCAGCGGCAACTCGACGAGCTGCGGCCCGAGCAGCGCGCGCGCATGGAGGCTTACTGCGACGGAGTCAACGACTACCTCGATCGCTACGCGCCCTACGTGCCCAGCCTCCAACCCATCGAGATGGCCGCGGGCTGCGTGTACTACATGGCCGCAGTCAGTCCCACTGGCGTACATCAACTCCAGATCCACCAGCTCCTCACCATGATCGAATGCGTCAAGGGTAAAGATTTCATGCGCGCCGTGCTGCACGACGCGATGCCCCTGGACGTCCCCAACGCTCCCACCACGGACCACACCTGCCCCTACCCGCCTCTCCAGAAACCCCAGAACGAGGCGATCCATGCCGCGAACGACCCCCGCCCCATCGCCGCCGACGACCTGGAGGCCTTCGAGCCCGCCGACATCGTAGCCCTGCTCGAGGCCGACGAAGAAGCCCGGCAATTCGCGATGAAGGACGGCCAGATCACCAAGTGGGGCAGCCAGGTCTGGGCGGTTCGGCCCGAGCGCACCACCACCGGCAACGCCATGCTGTTCGCCGGACCCATGCTCAGTTACTACGTTCCATCCCGGGCCGCGCAGATCCATCTGGTAGCGCCCGGCCTCAACGTGACGGGCCTCGCTTTCGTCGGCGTGCCCGGCGTCGTTCTCGGCCACAACGAACGCATCGCCTGGGGTATTACCTCGGGACTGATGAACGTCATCGACATGTTCCGCGAAGAACTCAACCCCGACAACCCCCTGCAATACAAACACAATGGCGAGTGGTGCGACATGGAAGTGTTCGACTCGCCTCTCGTCGTGCGCAAAGACGACGGCTCCTACGAGGTCCGCCACTTCCAGGTGAAGCGCACCATTCACGGCTCCGTGCTGTACCCGCTCCCCTTCAACAACCAGGCCTACACCCGGGCCTGGGCCTCCCATGGCGGTCAAGTAAAGTCATTCGCCGCCTTCACCGACATCCTCATGGCCCGCAACTTCGAAGAACTCGAGGCAGCCGTTCACGAAATCGAGACCTGCCACAACCTCATCGCCGCCGACGTCGACGGCAACATCGGTTACTGGCTCACCGGCCGCTTTCCCAAGCGCCATCCCGACCAAGACCCGCGCCTGCCCACCCCCGGCACCGGCGAACGCGACTGGCAGGGCTTCATTCGCCTGTCCAAACTCGTATCCTGCATCAACCCGCCCCAAGGCTGGCTGGGCAACTTCAACCAGAAGCCCAGCGTCAAAACGCCCGGGTGGTGGCCCGAGATCCTCTGGGGCAAGCGCATCAACGACATCCTCGCCGCCAACAACCCCATCGATTGGGAAACCTTCCTCAGCATCAACAAAGCCAACGGCATCCACCACATGGCCGGCCCCATTGCCGACGACTACCTCATCCCCCTCCTGCGCGAGCGTGGCGGCGACGACCCCCGGACCGTCCAGGCCCTCGCCCTCCTCGAACAATGGGGCAGCGTCGACATTCCCGATGTCCCCGGCGCCCTCATTTTCACCGAGTGGATGATGGAGTTCATGATGGAGGCGCTCTCCGCCGACTTTGCCCCGATCATCGAGCGTAGCCTCGACCTCGGCAACCTCCAACTCTTCGGTCCCCTGGTCTATCGGATTTTGCTCCCGGAAAAGTCGGGCGTCAAACTGATCGGCGACTACCTGCACGGCCGCGACCGCGACGCTCTCGCCCTCGATTGCTTCAACCGCATACTGGGGCAACTGACGGATAAGCACGGCGCCGATATGACCCAGTGGCCCTACGAGCCCGCAATCATGGAGATCGGCAAGTTGGACTCGTTCCCTACCCGAGCCTGCGGCACCTACTGGATGGCCACGGAACTCTCTCAGCCCATGCGGTCGGTCGATATGCTGGTTCCCGGCGCCAGCGGACAACAGCGCTCGCCTCATTTCAAGGACCAGCTCGAACTGTTCCTGGACTGGAAACTGAGGCCCACTCCCTACGTTCCCAAGGACTTCCCCCCGCGGACCTGACGGCGCCCCTTTCTCGACCCCCTATGCACCGTGTCCAAGCCATTGGCACGAATGTCTGGGCATGGTATGATCACGCGATGGTGGCCGCCGGGACCGGCCGCCCTGCAACCAACAGGCACGCCGAGAGGACTGAACCATGAGCGAGACACGCGAGATCCACGTCATTTCCAATACGCACTGGGACCGGGAATGGTTGTACGACTTCCGCGAGACGCGGATGCAGTTGGTCTCCTTCTTCGACCAGTTGCTCGACATCCTCGACACCGAGCCCGAATACAAGTCCTACGTCCTGGACTCTCAGGCCATCCCCGTCGAGGACTATCTGGAGGTTCGCCCCGAGAAACGTTCCACGATCGAACGGCACGTCGCCGGCGGACGCCTGCTCGTAGGGCCGTGGTACTCGTGTCCCGAAGGCTTCTGCGTCAACGGCGAGTCCCTCGTGCGCAACCTCCTTTACGGCCACCGCGTAGCGCGATCCTTCGGCGGGGTCATGAAAGTCGGCCACACCCCATTCTCCTACGGCCAGAACTCGCAGATGCCCCAGATCTACATGGGGTTCGGCATCGACGCCATGCTCTTCTACCACGGCGTCGCCCACGACGACACCGCCAACGAGTTCATCTTCGAAGGCGCTGACGGTACACGCATTCTCGGATCCCAGATGAGTTCAGGCGCCCGATACAACTTCTATCACAACGTCTACCGGCGCGTGCTGTACAACGAGAAGATCCTCGATCGCGAATACGACTGGCGCCGCGGCGGACTCCCGTTCCATCTGTGCAGCGAAGCACGCGCGATGGGCCACCATTTTCTACTCGATCCCGTCGTGGGTTTTCACAGCGAACACCTCGAAGAGTGCGTGCGCGCCTTGCGCGACGCCGAACTCGACGTCGCCACCACGCGCTTCCTGGCCTTCATGGACGGACACGACAGCAGCGTGGCCGACACAGCCGTACTGCGTATCATCGAAGAGGCCGGCAAGGACCTCGGCCAAGACCGCATCTTCCACAGCAGCCTGCCCGCGCTGATGGACAAGATCAAAGGCGCCGTCAAAGATCTCGAGGTGCTCAAGGGAGAGCGCCGCGTGCCCAAACCGATGGGCGGGCGAATCCATCTGTACAGCGACGTCCTGTCGTGCCGCACACGCATGAAGCGCGCCAACGTACTCACCGAGGTGGCGCTGCAACGGCTCGCCGAGCCCTTCGCTACGATTGCGTCAGGCTTGGGCGCCGAATATCCCGCCACGCTGCTCGATACCGCCTGGAAACTCCTCTTGCGCAGCCACGCCCACGACAGCATCGCGGGCACCGGTGTCGACGACATCGAACGCGACATGTTCCACCGCCTGCGCCAGGTGACCAACATTTCCAAGGGCATCGTCCGCCGCGGCCTCGAACAGATCCAGGTCCGCATCGACAACTCCGATGCCAATCCCGAGGATGTCCTCCTCACCGTATTCAACCCCTCGCCGTATTCGCGTACGGAAGTGGTTACCGCCGTGATCGACCTGCCCGAGGGCACCGGCTACGAGACCTTCGCGTTGGCCGAAACCGGCAACCGCGAGCCGTTGCCCCTCCAGATCGTTTCGCGCAAGCCCTGCCACTCCGTGGTGAACCACGAAGGCAACGCCACCGCCATGATGACCTGCGAACGCGTCGTGCTGCGGTTCCTGGCCAACGACGTGCCCGGCTTCGGCTACGCCACCTATCACCTTGTACGTGACGACGCCACCACCTACGGCAGTCTCGTCTGCGGCGCCAATGCCATGGAGAACGAACACCTGCGCGTCGCCATCCAATCCGACGGCACGCTCAGCGTCACGCACAAGGAAACCGGCGTCACCTACGACGGTCTCCACTACTTCGAAGACAGTGGCGAGGCGGGCAACGCATGGATGCACGTAGAACCGGGCTTCGACCGCGTCGTGTCCAGTCTTGGCGCGCCGGTGAGCGTCAGTCTCGAGGGAGACGGCCCGCTACAGGCCACCTACGCCATCCGGTACATCATGAGCGTGCCGGCCGGGCTCGACGAGAACGGTGGCGATGCGTGGCAAAGGCTCGACGGCTTCGACAACGCCGCCAAACGCACCGAAGAAACGCGCGACCTCGTTATCGCCTCGCGCGTTACGCTACGTAAGGGAGCCCGCGCCGTCGAGGTCGTCACGCGCTTCGACAACCCCGCCAAGAACCACCGCCTGCGTGTCCTGTTCCCCTCGCGTCTCGACACGAATGTCTGCCACGCAGAGAGCGCCTTCGACGTGGTCGAACGCGAGATCGTCCCCGGTCCGGAAAGCGCCTGGCGCGATACGGTGAGCCCTACGTTCCCCATGCAGCGCTTCGTCGATCTCTCCGATGGCAACGCGGGCCTGGCCATCATCAATGACGGAATCCGCGAATACGAAGTGACTCGAAACGCCGACCGGGCCATCGCGTTGACGCTGATGCGGGCGTTCGAGATTTCGCTTACCACCGTCAGTTTCCGCTGGGAACCCCACCCCGAGATGATCGGCTCACAGAGTCTCGGCGAGCACGAGTTCCGCTATCTTATCTACCCCCACGCGGGCACGTGGGACCAGGCCGGCGTGCCGCGCGAAGCCGAAGCGCTGGCCCTGCCCCTGGAACCCGCCCAGGCCGCCGCCCACGACGGCGACCTGCCCAAACGGCACAGTTTCCTGACCATCGAGCCCGCCCCGTTGCAGTTGAGCGCGCTCAAACGCCTCGATGGCGCCGATGCCATGGTCATGCGTGTCTTCAACCCAACCAATGCCGCCGTGCAAGGCACGCTCGCGTTCGATCAGCGTCCCGCCTCGGCCCGTTTGCTCACCCTGGAAGAACTGCCGATCGAGAATGCCTCCTGCCGCGACAACACCGTCCACATAGACGTGGGGCCGAAGAAGATCGTCACGGTGGAGGTGCTCCTCTAAACAGCTCCACTGTCCCCGTTGAAAGTTACGCCTTGAGCGTTACCTCGAGCGTCTCGCCTTCCTTGAGCACGACCGCCTTGTCCAGCGTCACCGTTGCACGGCCGTCTTCGACGCGCACGTTGGCCTTGACTGTGCGATCGCCCACCTTCACCGTCACACCCGCCCGGCGGGCGTCTTCGTGCAACGCGAACGCCAACGTCTCCAGGCGCATCCGGCCCCAGCGGATCGTGAGGCGCTCCTGCTGTTTACGCCCGTCGCGCGTCTGCTCGAACATGCCCCAGCCTTCGGCTGCGGTGAAGGCGACGCGGAAGGCCTCGGGCGTGATACGGGGGGCGAAGCCGATCGCGCCGCGCGGGCCGTCGTACTCAAATCCCGCCAGCGCCAGGTACACGCCCCAACTCGCCATCGCGCGCGCGTAGTGGTCGCCGCACTCGACTTCGTTGTAGGGGTTGAACAGGTCCGGATGGTAGCGGTCGTGAACGGCCCGGCAGATCGCCAGTCCTTCCTCGACCATGCCTTCCCACACCATGTGGCCCGCCACCTGGTACTCGATGCCCGTCCAAACCTCGTTCTTGTATACCGTGCCCTCGGGCAGGTAGTTGCCGTTCGGCCACGTGCAGGTGAACAGCCCTGCCTGGCCCGGCGTGATGAACCAGCGGAACGGTTGGAAGGCCTCGTTGTACGGCGCCACGTCGGGCGCCCAATTGTATTTCCACACCGATTGCAAGGCCTTCTTGACGTTCTCTTCGGGGTAGAGGTAACCCAGCTTCACCTGGTGCGCCCAGCCTTGGCCGAACAAGTGATCCGAGAGACACCCGTCTTTGTACTGGTGCTTCGGATACCTGTCAAGATCGACGTCCTGCACGAAGTACTCGCCGCCCCACAATCGCGCCATCGTCAACTCGCGGCCGCTCTCGTGGAGCATGCGGGCGCGCCGCGCGAAGTTGCCGTCGCCCACGATTTGGGCCATCTCTTCGCCCGCGCGCAGCGCCGCGAGGTACAGTGCCCCCACGAACGTGTTCGCGCCGTGGTAGTTGATGTCATACGTGTTGTGTTGCGTGTCCTCGATGAGGCCGTCCGCGTTCGCATCCCGCGAGATCGAGTACTCCAGCGCTTTCTTGATGCGCGGCCAGTTGCGTTCCAGGAACGCGTTGTCCGGCGACGTCAGGTGCTCGCGATAGGCTTTCAGGATCGTGCCGCACTGGCCGTCCGCCGCATAGGCGTCGTTGCTGCGGAACCCGACCAGGCCGGTGTCTTCGTGGAACCCGCCGCCCTCCTCGCGTAGACAGAAGTCCTGCATCTCGCGAATGCTCCGGCCCAGTTCGGGGAACAGCCGCGCGTGGCTGTGCGCGTAGTTCCACACGTGCGTGCAGGTGCCCTCGCAGCACGTCACGCCCTCGTACGCCCAGAAGCGCCCGTTCTTCCACCACTGGCATGTCCCCGTTGCCAGGTACGACACCGTCGAATGCAGACGATCCAACAGCCAATAGGGCAGCGTGCTGTCGTAATACGTGTCGCGCCACCGCCGCGTTTCCGTCACGAGGCGCTCTCGGTTGTCGAGGACGTACGCCACCACCGCGTCCGCGTCGGGGTAGTGGACTTCGTACACGTGGCCGTGGGCCTGGTTCGGGAAATGCCAGCCCAGCACGAACGTGAACGTGTGCGTCTTGCCCGGGGCGATCTCCACGTCCCCGGCGCGCAACAGGCCGACCCGATCTTCCTTCGCGTCGTATTCGTGATCGCCTTCAGTGACGCACGCGCCGCCCGCCACGCCTTCGGGTATCGCGCCTTGACCTCCCGCGCCGGGCCCGGCCTTGCACGCCAGCGCCAGCGTGCCGAAATCCGTGGCCCGTTCCATCGACGTACGCTCGTCCTTACGTTTGCGATCGGCGAATTCGATCTGGTCGACGTTGATATGGCCCCAGCCCCCCGTCGCCTTGTCGATAATTCTGATCTGCGCCTTCTTCCCTTCGAACTCCGACACGTCCCAACTGCGCCAGGTCAACTGTTCGTTGTCCCGGCCGCGCGCCTGCCGCACCGTCTTGCCGCCCACCTTGAGGTCGACGCAGGTCTGGTTGGCGTGCGACCCGCCTCCCACGAGGAAGTTGATATGGCGCCGCTCAATAATGAATTTCGGCGAGGTCAGCGTTCCCTGCGCGTTGTCCCCGCCGCGGAAGCTGTTGACGAGTCCCTTGCCCTGGAACCCACCGACTTCGATCTGGTTGGGCAGTGTGCCCTTGGCGGGTTTCGTGCCGAACGCCGTGCCGGTAACTTTCCACTCGCCATAGTCATCGCCCTCGAAGTCCTCGAACGCAATCGCCGGACGTTCCGGTTCCGTTGGCGCCGGTTCCTTGACCGGGGGCGGCTCCAACGCGCCGTGTGACAGCATGCCGCGTCCATTGGCGTATCGGACGCTGGTGCGCCGCAGACCGCCAAAGCGCGCGGCGTATTGATAGCAGACGGCGTTTTCGAGCCAGCCCGCCACGCCCGCCTGAACGGTTCCGCCGGACACGTTTTCCACCGTGATGGAGAACACCGTACAAGGCAAACTCGAATCGCGCGCATTCAGCGGGATGAACGGAGAGAACGCTTCCATCTCGACCTTTACCGGGCATCCCACTTCGGCATATCGGACCAAGGCGATCGGGTACTCGCCCTGGAATTCGACATCGGTGAAGCCCTCCCGGCTGAGGGTTTTCATCGTTGTCCCGCCGCCATCGCGCACCGAGACCGCAAAGCCCTGCTTAAACGGTTTCGGGATGCCTTTGTGCGTATAGGTCGCGTGCGTCTTGTCGACCCAGTTCGATGACGCGTCGTTGAAGATCTGCCAGCAGCCCAGGGTGCCGTCGCCGCACAGGTAAAGCTGTCCCGAGCCGATGCCGCCGCACGGCATGCCGATCGTGTCCAACGACTTGCCCCGGAACACCTCCTTGACGCCGCGCTCGAACAGACTGCGTACCCAGGCCGGGTCGAGCTTCTTGTCCGCGGGCACCAGATGCCCCGCGACCGTGTCGGCCTTGTCGAACGGTCCGGCCATTGCGCCCGCCGCCCGCCGCGCCAACGTCGTGCCCACCATCCCCAAACCCGCAACCTGCAGGAAATGCCGCCGCGGCATCCTACGCCCCCCGCATCCACAGTCCGAGCCGGACGTGACGCCCGCGCCAGCGGCCCCAGCCGATGCCCCCATCTCGTCCTCGTGTCGATTGTCATGTTGTGTCATGTCTCAGGCTCTCCCTCTCCCTAGATGCTCGCGTCCAGCAGATGGCGTCGGGCCCACACGATCAGGCTTTCGACGTTCAGGCCACCCTCATGGCCGTTGTACGGAAACACCTCGATGCACTTGTCTTCGAACGGTATTCGATTGTAGGCCGAGAAAACGCTCGATGGAACACACAGTTCGTCCTGCAGGCCCACCGACACCAGCGTAGGGCAGGCCACACGCTCCGTCATGTTGTTTAGTTCCACGTAACTCAGCGTGCGCATTGCCGCGTCGATATCTTGCGGCCGCCGCTGGAAGAAGCTGATTAACTCCGTCCAGGGAGGCTGCTTGGTGATTTCAAGCGTGCGGCCGAAGTGACAGAAGCCCGGCACTTCCGCCATGCACAACTTACTGCGGCCGTCCAGGCACGCCGCCGCGAGCGACAACCCGCCCCCTTGGCTGCACCCCGTCGTACCGATCCGCGCCGGGTCCACCTCCGGGCGCCCACACGCGAAATCCAGGGCCCGCACCGCATCGACAAAGCATCGCACGAAGTAGTATTTCTCGGGTTCCAGTATCCCGGCCGTTATGAAACCGGCCGAATGTCCCCCGGGGTAGTCGGCCAAGTCCGTGCTATCGCCCAGTTGCCCGCGTACGTCCAGCGCGATGCACGTGAACCCCTGCAGCGCCCAACTGAGGAAATTGGCGATAGGTCCCCTGCTGCCACCATAGCCGTGGAAGAAGACCAAGGCCGGGCGCGGCGCGATCTCGGCCGGTGTGAGGAGCCAACCCGCGATCCGGCCGCCGTCGAATGCCGCGTAGGAGATCGTCTCGGCGTAAATTTCCGGCACGGGATAGGCTACGCGTTCGCCCCGAGGGTCGAGGAACTGCTCGGCGCTACGTGCCAGCATTCGCTCCCAGAACGCGTCGAAATCCGGCTCCCGCGTCTGCGGAAGACGGCAGATCTTCAGTTCCTCCAACGGCATGTCAAACAGGAACATGTGCTACTCCTCCGTTACGCCGCGGCCAGAAGCACGCCGTAGGCGTTCTTCGCCAGCCCGCGTGGCACGGCGGTTGTGATGTTCTGGCGGGCGCAAAAGGCGATGTCGCCCTCCAGCCCGACCCGGCGCAGTTTCTCCGCATGCGGCGCGCCCGCGAACAGGGCCTCGACGCCCTCTGCACGCAACCGCGACGCCCAATGCTCGTATCGCTCAGAACCTTCGCCCACGTCCGCCGCCGCCGCCCTCGCAATGAACGCCGCCGCCGCCCAATCCTCCTGCGCGTCGAATGCCGGGTCCGTCGCCAGACCCGCCGGGATGAGTACCACGTCCACCCCGTGACGCACCACCTCCGCCACCACCGCGCGGGCGTTGAGCGTCGTGCCCATATAGACGGCGGCCGCGCCCCAACTGTCCACCAGGCGCCGCGCCCCCGTCGTCGTCGTGAAAATCACCCGCCGCCCCTTCGCCGGGGCCACTACGCGCGGACTGTTACCGTAGTCGAAACCCTCCGGCGGCAACCCGCCGCGCTCGCCGTACAGCAACCCCTCCGGGTCCGCGTCATGCGCCGCCCGTGCCTGCTCGACCTCGCCCACCGCCAGAATCCCCGTGGCGCCGGCATCCAGCAACATCGCCGCCGTCGCCGAGGCCCTCAACGCATCGACCACCACCGCCACCGTCCCATGCTCACGGGCGTAGGCACACCCCGCCTCACCTTCAATCAAATGCCACAGCACAACCATACTCCTTGGTCGCTTTTCTTTGCTTCTTTCTTTTCTCGTGGATAGAATCAATCCCCGTGGCGCGCGCCCTGGCCTAGGGCCGCGCGCCAGTATAACGGCTCGACAACGTTCGATCTCAACATTCTTGGAGTCTTGTTTATGAAACTGCGTGGCTGCCTCAAACGCGTACTGCAGATCTCCGTCTTGCTGGTCATCCTGGCGGTGCTTGCGGTCTATTTCCTCTTCGTGTTGCCGTTCTGGGGCATACCGTTCAACGCGCAGCGCCACACCCGCACGCCACTCACGCCGCCGTGGGCGCTCGAATGTTGGCTGTGGGAGGACGACGTCAACACCGCCACGCGCGTCGATGAGTTGCTCGCGGGCTACGCCGAACACGACATCCCCGTGCGCACCATCCTCATCGACAGCCCCTGGACCCTGCGGTACAACGATTTCGAGGTCGACGAACAACGCTACCCAAACCCCGAGCAGTGGTTCAAGGGCTTGCAGGACAAGGGATACCGCGTCGTGCTGTGGATGACGTGCATGGTGAACAGCAAGAACAAGGACACCGCGATTCGGGAGTCCGCCGATTGGTACGAGGAAGCCCGCGAAAAGGGTTACCTCGCCGGAGACGGCCATCAGGTCAAGTGGTGGAAGGGCCGCGGGGGATTTATCGACTACACCAATCCCGAAGCGATGGACTGGTGGCGCGGCTTGCAGCAACCGCTGTTGGATTGGGGTATCGACGGATGGAAACTCGACGGATGCGCCACCTTCTTCTCCAGCGGCGCCCCGCCCTGGATCCTGTTCTATCAGCGCACCAAAGCCGGTTGGATGACCACCCGAGGCTACATCGACCAGTACTACCGCATGGAGTACAAGCACGGACTCCGCCGCAATCCCGAGTTCATCACCCTGGCCCGCGCCATCGACCGCCCCTTCATCCATCCCGAAGGCTACGCGCCGCTCGACGCCGCCCCCGTGACCTGGGTGGGCGACCAGCGCCACGTGTGGAAGTCGGGCGGGGCCGGCGCCGGCGACACCACCCACCAGGGCGACGAAGTGATGGACGGCGAGGAGGGCATCGAGGAAGCCCTGGCCGACATCCTGCGCAGCGCGAAACGCGGCTACTGCATCGTCGGGTCCGACGTGGCCGGTTTCAGCGGCGGCACCATTCCGCCGCGCCTCTACATCCGCTGGGCGCAGATGTCATGCTTCTGCGGCCTGTTCCTCAACGGCGGCCACGGCGAGCGCGCCCTCTGGAAACGTTCCGAGCAGGAACTCGAACTCATCCGCCAATACTCCTGGCTGCACACCGAGTTGATCCCATACATGTACAGCTACGTCGTCACGTGCCACGAAGACGGCATCCCCCTCCAGCGTCCCGTCAAAGGCAAGTACCATTACCTGTTCGGCGACGACTTCCTCGTCGCACCCATCTATCAGGACAGTCTTACCAATGAGGTCACGCTGCCCAAAGGCCGCTGGCGGTATCTCTTCGACGACCACACCGTTATCGACGGCCCCGTCACGTTCACGCGCGACTTCCCTCTCGAAGAGTTCCCCGTCTACATCCGCGACGGCGCCATCGTACCCATGAACATCACCCGCGCCTACACCGGATTCGGCGACAAAGCCTCCGAGGGCTACGTCACGTACCTCATCTACCCCCACGAGACCAACGCGTTCACCGTCCATCACCCCGACCAGAGCGGCGCCACCACCGTAACCGTCACGCAGAAGACCCCCGCCGCCGACGTCGAGATCGCCTTCGAAGGCGAAAAGAAACCCCACATCCTCCGCATATTGCTGCCCAACAAACCCAACGCCGTCACGCTCGACGGCGTGGATCTTGCAGAGCAGGCGGGTTGGACCTACGACGCCGAAGACCAGCGGCTCATCATCACCACCAATGCCTACGAACGGGGAACATACGTCATCCAGGCTGGCTCCTGAACGGAGCATGGCTCTTTGGCAGGAGTTCACGGCGCGGAAGCTACAAGACTGGCCAAGAGATGCCAATCGGGATTAGCCCCGAAGGGGTGGCAACGCCAATCACTTGATGAAGCGAATGCAGAGCGGATACCGGTAAGGCTGGCCGTCATTGGCCTTGATCGCGGCCATGATTGTGACAATAAGCCAGAAGACAAATAGCGCGAACCCGAGGAAAAATCCAACGATAATAAAACAGAGTACTATCGAGACCAACGCGCATATGCCCATGGTGATCTGGAAGTTGACCGACTCCTTGCCGTGCGCGTCGATGAAGGGAGACACATCCCGCTTCATCAGCCAGATCACCAAGGGCGCGATGATGCTGGCGAAGGGGATTCCCGTGAGCCCCGCGAAGGCACTCAGATGGGTAAACATGGCCCACATCCGCGCGTCTTTGTCCGGTTCCTGGAGGGTAGGATCTTCCATCAACGGCTCTTCAGTCATGACTCGCGTCTCCTTTCGGTTTCGCTGCTGTCCCAAATCGACGGCTTAGAAAACCCCGCAGGCCGCCGCGATGATAGTCGGGCTGTGCGCTCTCCGCGCAATTGGCGCAGATTTTCGGTAACGTACGCTCATCGTTCTCGCGCAACGCCGTCCGTACCTCACGCAACCGCGCGCCTTGCCAGATCTCCTGCACCGACTGTTCCGCCACATTACCCACCACTTCCGTCCGCCACCAGTCTACACAGCATAACACGACATCGCCATTCCATAGCACACACATTTCCCGGGACGGCCGGATGCAGTCGCAGTGGAAACAGGCCATCCCATGCGGATTGAGCGCGTCGGCATTGGCGATGTTGCCGCCCCGGTTCTCCAAGGCCGACGTCACCAGCCGAATTCCGTGTTTGCGCCAGAACCGGCGCGCCCGATCAATTTCCGCCGCGTTCAGCGTGGTCACCACCATCGACATGCGCAAGTCGAGCTTCGACCGCTTCGCGCGAAGGAGGCGCTTGAACGCCAGCACGTTCTCCACCACCTGCTCACTGTCGACGCTGGCCCCCATCAGCTTCGCATTCGTCTCCCGGTCGAGCGATTGCAGGCTTACCTTGAGGCGTTTGAGGCCCGCGCCGATCAGCGCCTCGCCCATCTCGTGCGTCAGATGCGTGCCGTTACTCGTTACCAGCGTCGTCACGCCCGGCAGGGCCTGGCTCGTGTGGCGTATGAGGTCCGGCAGGCGCTGGTCCAGCAACGGCTCGTTCATCAGGTACGTGCTGACACGATGCGGCGGGGTCCGGGCCAAGTCCCCGATGATCTTGTGATACAACTCCGGAGCCATCCGGCCTTGCGGCAGATCCGATTTCAACACGTCCGCATTGGGACAAAACACACAACGCCCGTCGCAACCGGACTGTGTCTGAATCTGGACACGTTGCGGGCCCAGGCCAATTTCAACACTCACGCGGCTCACCTCCCAATTGTTTCGATCTTAACGCAACGGACGTAAGGAGTTAAAACGGGTTCATCCGGAAAGAGCGTACTTCAGTCTTCTTGGAGGCTTGCTGCCGAATCTCCTCTTGACGGGATGACAGGATAAACAGGATTGAGTTGTGAATGGCGATTGTGTGGAAATCCGATTCATCAGACGGGACATCATGTCACCAGTCACCTCGACCGCCCACCTGTCATCTCGACCGCCCACCTGTCATCTCGACCGCCCACCTGTCATCTCGACCGCCCACCTGTCATCTCGACCGCAGGGAGAGATCTCCCCGCACCCCTCGCCAAATCTTTCCACTGGGTCAGTGCGTAGACGAAGTACCGGTATTTTCCGTGGCAAGAGATTTCTCCCTTCGGTCGAAATGACACGTTATGCCCAAATCTTACGTCCAACCCAGGCCCTTTCGCGTGAATGACGGCATAGAAGGCGGGAAAAGCAAAACACTTGCGCCTTGGATTTACAGGATGCAAACCATCCAGTTCATCCTGTTAACCTGTCAAAAGGACGGTATCAGAACGAAGTAAGCAAGAACCGGAAAAGCCTTAAAACGTTCCGGACCGGGGTACTTCAGGCGCGCCTTATTCCGCATTCCTAACTCCGCATTCCGCAATCAGATTTTCCCTCCGCTCTGATATACTGACTCACGCCATACAGCGGCACATTTCAGGAGGGGTCATGCCGGAATCGGACAAACTGAGACAGTTGCGCCGAGACTTTGAGCAGCTTCTGGAACGGGCTGAACAATTCCGACAGCGTTTGGAGGCGGTCGAATCCGAGGGCGTTGAGCGCTCCGAATCGGAGAGTCCCCCGTCGTCTACACCGGAACACGCCGCCGCCGCGCGCGCATCGTTGACCCCGCCACCGCTTCCCAAGCGCACCCCGCCGCCCCCTATCGCGCCCCCACCCCGCGCCGCCACGCCGGAGGCGAAAGAAGAGGCCAGGCAAGCGGCCGCGCGAAAGGTTGAGCGGCTCCTGAAGCCCGTGCCCCAAAAACCGGTGCTTCCCCTGCCCGAACGCGTTTCGAAGCGCCTCGTGGCGATGGGGGTGCAGGAAGAAACCGCCGGCAAGATTGCGCGTCTCACAACGAAGGACGGGCTCGTGGCTGCCTTGAAGGGCATGGGCCCCGACGAGTCGATGTCGTGGGAGATGGCTCTGGGCACCTTCTGGCTACCGCGCGTCGGCATGCTGGTGCTGACGGTGGGCGTGGTACTGCTCACTTCGCTCGCCATGCATCACTTCCGCGATGCTTGGTGGATTCCCCACGCCCGATTGGGCATGGGATACGCCATCTGTGCCGTGCTGCTCGTCGCCGGTAAACGACTGGAGTCCCGCATGCCCGCGTATGCGCGCGTGCTGCTCATCGGGGGCTTAGGTCTGACGTATTTCATGACCTTTGCTACCCATTTCGTCCCCTTCACCCGCGTGATCGACCGCCCCGAACCCACGCTCGTGCTGCTCGGTGTCATCGTCGTCATATGGCTCGGCCTGGCGCAGGCCCGGCGGTCCGTCTGGCTGGCCTGCGGAGTCACCTTGCTCGGACACTTCACCGTGGCCCTGTCCACGCACACCCTCGCCGTCCCCAGCCGCTTCGCCATAGCGGGCCTCTTGCTGTTGAGCGTCGCCAGCGGCATCTTCCTTGCCAAGAACCGCTGGTACTACGTCGGCGCGGCCGGCCTCCTGGCCGCCTACGCCAACTACGCCTACTGGCTGGCGAATAGTCCCCCGAGCGGTCTCGTGGCCGACTTCATCGGCTCGATGGGGATCCTCGCCGCCCACTTCGTCATTTACGCCCTGGCCGAAGTGCTCGCGTCCGATCGGCTCCGCCGCACGATGATCAATCGATGGGTGCGTGCCCTGTACGTATCGGCCAATTCCGCCTGTTTCCTCGGCCTTGGTCTGAAGTTGATGTACAGCTTCGACTTCACCCGGAACCACACCTACGTCTCCTATTTCTACTTCTCGTTCTCGGCCGCCCTGCTCGCCCTGGGATTCCTCTACCTCAAGCTTCGTGAGAAAGATCCGCTCCACAACACCTACTTCACCAAGGCCTCCGCCATAGCCGTTCTCGGTCTAGCGGCCGCCTTCGACGGCCCCATGCTTACCCTCAGCCTCGCGATCGAAGCGGCCGTCCTGCTGATGTCGGCCCGGCGGTCCGGATTGGTCGTGACACGCCTCCTCGCGTTCGCCGTGGGCGTCGTGGCGCTTACCCACGGCCTGTGGACCGTGGGTTGGGGAGCCGCCGCGCCGGTCTATGGCGCTCCCGGTTATTTACCGCAGCTCATCTCAGCGTCCGTCGCCGTGCTCGCGTTCCTGTTCCTCTCCGAACTCTACCGCCGCACCGATTGGATCGCGCGTTCCTCCGGGATATTCACCCTCAGTGAGAAATGGCAGGCACGCCTCTCCTGGTTGGACCTGCAACGTCAGGCGCCCGGCCTGCAATTCCCCTACCTCTACGCCTGCGCCGCGGGGGTGCTCACGCTTGCCTACGGTTATCACCTGCTGCCCCTGGCGTTTCGTGGGCCCGCGTTGAGTTGGTGCGCGTTGGCCGTGGCCGGCGTGGGCGTCGCACTCCGGGCGAAACCGTTCACCGTGGCATCTCTGGCGCCGCTGGCGGGCGCGGTTGCGTGGTGGCACAGGGCTATCGTCGATATCCCAGAGATGGGCCGCCGCGTCGTCGAATACGACAGCGTGGTTCCCTACGCCGCTGTGAACTACTGGACGATGCTGGCCCAAGCCATGGCGGCGCTGGTCCCGCTGATCGTGCTGGCCGAAATGGCCCGGCTGGCAGCGGGAGGCAGCACGAAACTATGGATCTCGTTACCCATCCGCCACGCCCGGCAGGACGAGCACGTCGAAGGATTACGCTTCGCCTACGCCATCATCGCGGCCGAGATGGCAGCCCTGGCGGCGCTGGTGTTTCTCGCCCCCGGCGACCGCACCGCGGCGCTGGCGCTCGGCGCCTTGGCAACGGTCTCGTACGCGGCCCTGAGCGGCGCAAAAGCCCTGGGCCTGGCATCGATGCTTCTCGTGTTTGCCGCCGCCGTCCTTGGTTCGTTCGAAGCGGTCCGCACCGGCGACGCCGAGGGGATCCTCGGCGGGTGGGGCATTCTCGTCGGGATGGCGGCTTTGACCGGGACGGCGCTGTGGAGCGAAGAACGCTACGCGGGGCCGCGCCCCGGCGCGGTTTTTCACCAAGACAAACTGGCTCCCTACTTTCTCTACGGAGCGACGGCGTGGCTCCTGGGCCTGTACCTGTATGTCGAGATGGATGGACTGTACGGCACGTTCGCGCTGGCCGCCGCCGCCGCCGTTTGCGCCGCGCTGATGGTCCCCCTGCATGCCCGGGCCTTGGGCCTCTGCGCCACCGGTTTCCTCGTAGGCGGACTGATGGCCTGGCTGTCCGAGCCGGTGCGCACCGGGACCAACCTGTGGCACCTCGCCGGACTGGCGGTGGTGGCTCCCGCCCTCGTGGGCGACCGCTACTTCGCATTTCGCGACGCGTTTCGGCGCAAAGTTCCCGGCGCCGTACTGGTGGCCGTGGCCTGGGTCGCGTCGCTCTACTACGCACGCCACATCGACGGGCGGTCCTGGCAAACCTCTTGGACGGTCGTCATGAGCGGCGCCATGCTCGCCTATGGCCTCTATTTTCGCTCCAAGACCGCCGTCGGCCTGTCGCTGTTCTCCGGGCTGGGCGCTTTGGCGGACCAGTTGGCGCGCTCCTACGGCCGTGGCATGCGCGTGCGGCCCCTCATCGGCGGATATCTCCTCTTGATCGCCTTCTGGGGCGCATGGGAACGCCTGTACGCGCTCGCCGTGAATCGCTTCGCCCTCCCGCTGGCCGACAAGACGAAGCGCCTCCTCGAAGCCGCCTTCGTCGCGATTCCCTGCGTGCTCCTGGTCCTGATGCTCGAGCGGATCCCCGACCTGTCCGATTTCTATCTCACCATCAGTTGGACGGTGGCCGCGTTGCTCCTGTTCGGCGTGTCGTTCGTGGTTCGTCAGAAGGCCTATCGCTACGCGGGCCTGTTGACCTTCCTGCTCGCACTCACCCGGGTGGTGCTCGTCGACACGCGCCATCTCGAAGGCATCTACCGCGTGGCCGCCTTCATGGTACTGGGAGCCGTCCTGCTGGGTGTGGCCTACGGCTACGTCTGGGCTCGCGACCGCGCCCGAAAGGGCTGAGCGCCCAACACGCGGGGTCCGCGGCCCTATACCGGTCCTCGCCAGACAAAGACCAGATGGCGTTAGATGCGATTGCCCCGGCGTTTCTGCGCAAGAGCAGTTTAAGTAATCCTGTAGCCGCAGCTGCGCCAGCGAGGACAAGGCTGAGAAGGAACGAAAACGCCGCCATAGCGGTGCTATGGCAAGGTTTTGTGACGCAATCAGCCGATGCCACAGCAAGCAGATGTGGCTACAGGATTACTTAAACTGCTCTAGACGCTTCCCTTCTTTGTTGAAATCGGCTATCATCGGGGCCAAAGTCATTGCTGTACAGTGCGTTTTATGCCGTTTGCTTCATACACGGGGACCATTACGGCCAAGACCAAGAGGGAGAAAAGGGACCATGAACCAGTACAACATTCTGCTTGACCCCGCAAAGATGCCCGATGCGTGGTACAACGTCATTCCGGACCTGCCGTCGCCGCCGGCGCCGCCGCTGCATCCGGGGACACAGCAGCCGGTAACGCCGGCCGACCTCGAGGCGCTTTTCCCGCCGGCGCTGATCGAGCAAGAGGCCTCCGCCGAGCCGATGATTTCGATTCCCGGGGAGATCATGGATGCCTACCGCCTTTGGCGCCCCACACCGCTGCGCCGGGCCTATCGTCTTGAGAAGGCGCTCGACACCCCCGCCAAGATCTTCTACAAGAACGAGAGTGTCAGCCCCTCCGGCAGCCACAAGCTCAACACCTCCGTGGCTCAGGCCTACTACAACAAGAGCGCCGGTATCAACGAGTTGACCACCGAAACCGGAGCAGGACAGTGGGGCACGGCGCTTTCCATCGCCTGCGCCATGTTCGACATGAAGTGCACCGTCTACATGGTGCGCGTCAGCTTCCAGCAGAAGCCCTATCGCCGCAGTCTTATGCAACTGTACGGCGCCGACGTCGTGTCCAGCCCCAGCGACACTACCGATTTCGGCAAGAAGATTCTCGCCGAACAGCCCGACACCACCGGCAGCCTCGGCATCGCCATTTCCGAAGCCATCGAAGTGGCCGCCAAGAGCGGCGGCCGCATCAAGTACAGCCTCGGCAGCGTGCTGAACCACGTACTCTTGCACCAGACCATCATCGGCGAGGAAGCCAAGCTTCAGTTGGCCAGCGTCGGCGAGTCTCCCGACGTCGTCATCGGCTGCGTCGGAGGCGGTTCGAACTTCGCAGGCGTCGCCTTCCCGTTCGTGCCCGATAAGCTCAAGGGCGGCAAGGACATCGACTTCATCGCCGTCGAGCCGACCGCGTGTCCGACGCTGACGCGCGGGCCGTACGCGTACGACTTCGGCGACACTGGCCAGATGACCCCGTTGCTGCTGCAATACACCCTCGGCCACGATTTCGTGCCGCCGGGCATCCACGCCGGCGGGTTGCGCTATCACGGCGTCGCTGCGCTCCTGGCGCAGTTGGTCAAAGAAAAAGTCATGCGCGCCGTCGCCTACTATCAGAACCCCTGCTTCGAGGCCGCCACGCTGTTCGCACAGTGTGAGGGCATCGTTCCCGCGCCCGAGAGTTCCCATGCCATCAGGGCCGCGATCGACGAGGCGATCAAGTGCAAGGAAAGCGGCCAGACCAAGACCATCCTGTTCAACCTCAGCGGACATGGCCACTTCGACATGACCGCATACGACGCGTACCAGTCCGGCACGCTCGAGGACTTCGATCTGGATGAGGAAGCCCTCCAGCGCGCTGAGAACGCCATTCCCAAGATTGGCTGATCCAGACCCCCGTTGAAACTGAAGGCGGGCGTTCTTCGGAGCGTCCGCCTTCTTTGATCCACGTGCGGAACGCGGTCAGCCTCTCCCTTGTCCGTAATACGCGTTGGCGCCGTGCTTGCGCAGGAAGTGCTTGTCCAGCAGATATCCGTCGATGGAGGCTTGGGCGGGGGCCAGCGCGAGGGTATCAAACGCCATCCGGGCCACTTCCTCCAGCGCGACGGCGTTCTCGACCGCCTTGGCCACCGTTGCACCCCACGCGAACGGCGCGTGCCTAGCCGCCAGCACGCACGGCGCCTGCATCGGATCAACATCCTGGTAGCGGCGCACGATCACCTCGCCGATGTTGCGCTCGTAATCCAGGGCAACCTCCGCTTCCGTCAGAGGGTCGGCCAGAGGAATTTCGCCATAGGCGAGGTCGGCATGCGTCGTGCCGAAACACGGGATAGGACGGCAGGCTTGAGCCCAGCACGTGGCATAATGCGAATGCGTATGGACCACGCCGCCTATCCGCGGCCACGCCCGATACAGCACCAGATGCGTCGGCGTGTCCACCGACGGCGCGTACTCCCCCTCCACGGCCTCGCCATCCATGTTGACCACCACCATGTGCTCCGGACGCATCCCCTCGTATGGAACGCCGCTGGGTTTGATGACCACCAGCGCCTGTTCGCGGTCGATGGCCGAGGCGTTGCCCCACGTCATCAGCACCAGGCCCTGACGCACCAACTCCAGATTTGCATCGCACACGTCGCGTTTCAACGCTTCCAGCATCGTGCCATCTCCCAGGACAGTCTCAACGGTTTGGAAATAACAGGATAGCCCAAGAGTCGAGGCCGCGTCCCCAGGCGGGCCACGCGCCGGACCCCGCGGGGCCGCGGCGATCAGCTTGGGAACACGTACCGCTTGACGAACAGCCACGCTCGACGCCACCAACTCAGTCCCGGGCCTTCCGTGTCGATCCGGCCGCTTCGCGCTGCCACCCGGTATGCCAGCGCGTGCCGCACCACGCCAACGACGGCCGAATAGGCCGGGTCCGCCACGGCCTGCGGCGCGTTCTCGCCGCAGTTGGGCGTGCCTTTTCGCGACGAGACCTGCAGTACGGCATTGGCGAGTTGGATGTGGTTTTTGATCTCCGATGCCCCGCCCGTCAGCACGATACCGCAGACCAGACTGCGCATCAGACCGCGCGATTCCAGATACTGTCGAACCTTGGTCATCAACTCCCGCGCGCGTTCGAATATGACAAACTCCACCTCCGCACGATCCACGATGGAAGGGGAGCCCGACACGTTCGTCTTGAGCTTTACCGGCACCGTGGGTTCCACCACACTGGCCGGCAGCTCGTCCGAATCGCCATCCCCATCGATGAGGTTGGACGACAGGCCGTAGGTGAGGATCAGATCATTGGCTTCCTCAAACGAAATGTGAAAGCGTGCCGCCACATCCCGCGTGAGATAAAACCCGCCCCACTCGAAGCAGTGCGTGCCCAGAATGCGGTGGTCGCGATACACGGCCAAGTCCGTCGAGCTGCGCCCCATGTCGAGCACCGCGACGCCCAACTCCATTTCCTCCGGCATCAGGCAGCCTTGGCCGCTGGCCAGGGGCGTGAAGATAAGATCCTCGAGCGTCAACCCCTGCGACTTGATGCAGTTGACCAGGTTGTCGACGATCACCGAGGGAACCAACGCGAAGTGCACGCGCGTCTTCAGCACTTGGCCCCGCATGCCAGCCGGGTCCATCACGCGCAGATCGTCCACGTACCACTCCTGTGCCGTGACCGACGAAATGACGCGTTTGCCCGGGGCCAAGATGTCATGCGAGGCGATGCCCAGAGCCTTCCGCATGTGTTGTTGCTGCACGACCTGTTGGTCGAGTTCCGTATTGCCCTCGCGGATGAACGTCTCCACCTTCTTCCCGTCGATCGCGCAGAACAGCGACTTGATGGACGGCTGCGAGTCCCTGCGTGCGGCCGCCAGCGCCTTCTTCAGGGCCACCTGCGCCGCATTGAGATCCTGGATCACGCCTTGAGAAATGCAACCCAGGGACGGTTCGGAGCCGTGGCCGATAATCTGGATCGTGCCGTCGTCGTCCTGGCGTGCGATGAGCACACGGATCTCACGCGATCCAAAATCCGCGGCCGCTACGACCTCGCGTTTCCTACGCACACGTTCCTCCTTGACAGGCCGGACCCCTAGGCGCCGCGTTCTCCCCCGCCAACGGCTAGAAGAGCAGATCTCCGTCTTGTTCGGCGGCCGCGTCATCGGACGGTGTCAACTGGGCGATTGTCCGCTCCACGTCGCTCAAAGAGGAACGGTGATGCGTGAGCGTCTCGCGCGCCCGCGACAACATTTCCTCAAGCTCGAGCCGCTTGCGCTGAAGGTCTTTCACGTTCTGGCGCGCCGCTTCCTGCGCACCACGCGAGACGCGCTCGGCCTCTTCGAGGCCCCCCAAATCTTCCGTCATCTGCTCCTCCTCCTCCTGCGCCTTCGCCAGTTCATTGCGCGCCTCGTCCACTCGCTGGCGTTCCACTTCCCGCGACGCCTCAAGCGCCCGAATCTGCTCGTCGATTTCCTCGATTCGCTTGTCGATTCCCTGGACTTTCTCCACGATCATCGACGAGTGCGCGCGCGCGTCGGCCAGCCCTGCCTGGCCCTCGGCCACACGCCCTTCGGACACCACCACGTCTTGTTCGGCCTTCTTCACGTTCGCGCGCGCCGCCTCGATGAGGTCCGCGTTCTGCGCGAAGTTCGTCTCGGCTTCCTCCACGCGCGCCTCGGCCTTGGCCGTCTCCACCGAAGCCAGATGCACCACCGCTTGCAGCGCGAGCGTCTTCGCACTCGCCATGTCACCACTGGCGATCGCCTGCTGCGCCGTATGAAGCAACCCCTGCGGAGAACCCGCGTCGACCGGTTCGGG
Source organism: Nitrospiraceae bacterium (assembly GCA_011682535.1). Classification (GTDB taxonomy): domain Bacteria; phylum Hydrogenedentota; class Hydrogenedentia; order Hydrogenedentales; family SLHB01; genus JAACEL01. Next base: position 22,738 of record JAACEL010000018.1, read on the forward strand.
CTCGGGCTCCGTCTCCACCGCCGGCGCCGATTGCGCTTCTTGTGCCGATTGCACAAGCGCTTCGCTCTCGCTCAGCCACGACTCCGCCAGCGTCCCGGCAGGATCGTGCGTCGCCGCCACGTAGACCTCGCAGAACGCATAGGCCGTGTCCAGGAAACGGTCATCCAATGGCGCATCCGTGCCCAACGTCGCCCGGCAGACTTGCAGCATCCGCTCACACACCGGGATGGGCGCGTCCGTGCCATGCTCCCGGGCGTACTGCTCCAGCGTGATCACCTTCTCCTCGAACGTCGTCAGCACATCAGCGCCGCCCGGACCCGGCTCCTTCTCCAACTGCGCGAGATCTTCGCACAACGCATCCAGAATGTCCGCGACGCGTGTGTCGATGACGGCCTCAGCAACAGTCCCGGCCTCCGCCTTACAGGGCTCGACCGGCTCCGTCTCAGATACGGCAGCACTGGTTTCCGCCGGTTCCTCCAGATCATCCTCCGACGTGGTCGACGCTTCCGGGAACGGCAAGAAGTCATCCATCGACGGCGTGTCCGCCGCCGCGTCCGCCGCCGGGGCCTCGCCGGAAGGCGTTTCGAACGGGGTGGGCGTGTCAGACGCCGTCTCCGCCTGTGGCTCCTCCGCCTCGAACGCCTCATCGGCCCCGGACGCCTCCTCCGCCTCGGGCACCTCGTCCACCTCGGACGCCTCGTCCGCCTCGGACGCCTCGTCCGCCACTAGCGTCCAGCCGGAGGCGTTGAGATCGGCAACCGCTTCGGTATAGCGCTGACACCATTTTTCATGAAGGGTGGGACTCGTGTTGCCGACAATGAGATCGCCAATCATCCCGCACAGGATCTTGTAGCTGTCGTTCAGAAACGCAACGCTCTGCACGGCCGCCCCGGCCATTTCGTACGACGCCAGCACGCGGGCCGTGTCCGTGAGGGCCTCCCCTACTTCACGCCAACCGTTGGCCTGAGAGATTTCCACCGCCTCCGCCAACTGGTCCATGCATTCATCCGTCCACAGGTTCTGCGGAGCCCCCGTTTCGCCCTTGGCCACATATCGATGGAACCGCCCCAAGGCGTTCATAAGCCCTTGCGTCGGCGCTACCCCTGTGTTGTCATCGCTTGCCACGGAAGTGTCCTCACTTGAGGGCTCGTCCCCCTGGAACAGCAAGGCACTACGCTCCTCCGAGGCAACGGAACCGTCCAGATCTCGCCCGGCCACATCGGCGCCGCGTCGCGCGGGCGTGTGGCGATTCTTATTTCGTCGTCCTAGTCGCACCTTAGATCCCTCCGGGACTCGATTCTAGCATAGGTCCCCCCAATGCGCAATATGTAGTGGTACGCCCCGAACATCGGGTTGCGTATTGTGGCGCACCCGAAGTTCGGGGATTTTGCTTGCTTGTGGCACAGCACCCTGCTAGATTCTCACGGTGCGCGGAGAGATACCTTCACTCAATGACAGTGAGGCGGCGCGCGCAAGATCCTTTGCGGCAGGTGGAAGCCATGCAGGACGGGAGTTTCACGTGAACATCATATTCATCGCCATCGACACACTGCGCGCCGACCACCTGGGCTGCTACGGCTACGCCAGGAACACATCGCCCAATATCGACGCGTTGGCCGCACAAGGGGTTCTGCTCGAACGCCTCATCGCC
>JAACEL010000614.1 GCA_011682535.1 Nitrospiraceae bacterium
TCCACGGGGTCAGTACGTAGACGAAGTACCGGTATTTTCCGTGGCAAGAGATTTCTCCCTTCGCTCGAAATGACACGTTATGCCCAAGTTTTACTTCCACCTCAGGCCCTTTCGCGGGAATGACGGTATAGTCGGCGGGAAAAGCAAGACACTGGCGCCTTACTACACGATTGGGCCTTGGCTTTACAGGATGCAAACCATCCAGTTCATCCTGTTATCCTGTCAAAAAGGCGGTATCAGAACGAAGTACGCAAAACCGGAAGAGCCGATTTTCATTGTGGGTCATCGGCGTTCTCCCGCTTGGTGTTCTCCGTGGCTCCGTGTGCGGTCATCTTATATCACCGCGAGGACACCGAATCATGAATTCCCAGAATCTCACACAGTTAGATGCGTTGGCCATGGATTCCACAAAGAATGTGTTGACGCATGACTGAACATGTCTTAGAATAGGAGGCAACGAGTATCTCTTACATTTGTTAGCCTCTATACATCTGTCTGGGTGAACATGCTGGAGCCTGTGCAACAGACGCAACAACTCAAGGGCCGGGAGCGTGAACTCTGGCAGCGTGACGGGCAGCATTTGGAGATCGCCCGCAAGATCGTGCTAGAGGAAGGTTTTCGCCATCTAACGATTGGGCGTTTGGCGAAGATCACCGGGTTCTCGCGCGCTACCTTCTACCAGCGCTTCGGCTGCAAGGAAGGGCTGGTTTTCGAGTTGGGGATCCGTTGCCAGCGCGAGTTGGTGAAGATCATGTCCGAGGCGAGTCGTTTCCCGGGGCGCAGCCGCGAGCGCATGATGGCTGTGGGAGAAGCCTTCAACCACTACTCGACACGTTTTACGGACAACATGCGCATTCTGGCGGTCATCAGTTCACAGACGATCATCGAGAAGACCTCGGAGCGCCAACAGGCGTTAGCCGTTGAATTGGACACGCAGATGTTCCGCATCCTGCAGGGCATCGTGGAAGATGCGATTGTGGACGGCGACTTGGTGATGCCCGAGGGCACGCGGCCGCAAACGTTGTGTTTCGGGTTGTGGGTCATGATCGACGGCTGGACCTCGGCCGTGCGGGGATCGGCCCCACTTCGCGAAGTGGACATCGCCAATCCCATGGGCGAGTTGCTCGAGAGCGCCCACCGCATGCTCGACGGATTCGGCTGGCGGCCGCTCACCGAGGAATGGGACTACGACACGACACGGCGCCGCATCCATGCCACATTATTCCCAGACAGCACGCTCGACGTGCCGGCTGAGCAAACGGGGTAAGGAGACAACGACGCGAATAGACGAGCGCATCGATCGAGAAAGGAGGGTGCCAACGGCAGAAATCGCGAGTGGGATTCCTATGAATGATGTACTTCTGATTGATTCTTAAGCGCGGTACCGTCGTATGAATAGGGAGAATAGAACGATGCGAAGAAAAGGTTTTACACTCATTGAACTGTTGGTTGTCATCGCGATTATCGGTATTCTGGCAGCCATCCTGCTGCCGGCCCTGGCGCGTGCCCGCGAAGCCGCCCGCCGCGCCTCCTGCCAGAATAACCTCAAGCAGATGGGCCTCGTCTTCAAGATGTACGCGAACGAGTCCAAAGGAGAGAAATACCCCACCAACGACAAGTGGAGAGCGGCCGACCCGGACGTGGTGGCCTCGATCGGACAGTGCCGGCGGGATACCCAGTTCAACGCGACCTTCGACGGCCCGGCGGTGTTTCCCGAGTACCTGAGCGACATCAACGTGCTCATATGCCCCTCGGATGCCAACTTCGCAAAAGAGATCGAGGAGTACAAAACGGGCGGGCAGGCGAACACGTGCAAGTTCGACGACCGCTCCTACCTGTACATCGGTTGGCTGCTGAGCTTCGAACTCATGCGGTCGGATCTGTCCGTTCAGGAAAACGATCCGAGTCTCGTCAACCCATCGGACATTCTCGGAGTCCTGAACGCAGGTACCCTCAATGCCCTCGACACCGTCATTTCGAGCGCTGGCGGCTGGGGAAGCGAACCTCCTCTCAATGATGGATCATTCTACGATGACGATCTCAACCTTGATCTGGACGGCACGGCGTACCGTTTGCGCGAAGGTATCGAGCGATTCCTGATCACGGACATCAACAATCCAGCCGCCAGCGCCCGGGCTCAGAGCGAGATCTTCGTGATGACGGACGACGTGAGCGGGGACAACTCGGGCAACTTCAACCACGTTCCGGGCGGCGGAAACGTCCTGTACATGGACGGCCACGTGGAGTTTATCCGCTATCCGGGCAAGACGCCGTTCTCGCGCTTCTGGTCCTGTTTCATCTCGTTCGCCTTGGCAGGGATCTAGGCGCGTTGGAAGCGGCTACAAGTGTGCTATCGGATAGAACGGCAGTTCCGGCCCGCGCCGCGGGGCAGCTATCGAGTTTTCGCGGCCATAACGTAGCGTAACAAGACCAACGCCGGGCGAGTACTCGTACTTCGAGTCTCGCCCGGCGTTTTTGTAACGATCTGTGACCCAGCCAAGCCGTTTCACAAGGGCCTGCCTCATGGCGGCCGGCAAATCGGGCCAAGACTACGAATCCCGGCCGTCCACCGTCTCAGACGTATCCTGCATAGCGGTTCTCATGCCGACGTATCTCCGCCGATTGGGGACTGGGCGAAAGATCTGCGGACCCGGATGCTCCCTTGTGACTGTTTCGAGTGCGTCGGCTCACCCAAACGCCAACTTCGGCAAGGCTTCCCCGCAGGGC
>JAACEL010000615.1 GCA_011682535.1 Nitrospiraceae bacterium
CGCGGGTTGCTTCGCCATGATGCCCTTTCGCCAAAGCGCCGGCCTTAGGACCGCGCGCTGTCTCAATGCGTTTGCCAGCAGTTAAAATGGCAGGCCTGGAGGGAATTGAACCCCCAACCTTCGGCTTTGGAGGCCGCTGCTCTGCCAATTGAGCTACAGGCCTGCATAAACAAACGCTCAGGAGAAGAATGTGGCGTGGTGCCCCACCTACTTCGTCTCTTTATGTACTGTGTGCTTCCGATCAAACTTACAATACTTCTTCAGTTCGAGTCGTTCCGGCTTCTTGCGTTTGTCGCGCGTGGCCGTATAATTGCGCTGCTTACACTCGGTGCACTGCAGGAGAACGTTTTCTCTCATCTCGAACCGCCTTACTCAATAATCTTGGTTACAACGCCGGCGCCCACCGTACGCCCGCCTTCGCGGACGGCGAAGCGCAGATTCTCATTCATCGCGATCGGCGTGATCAACTCACCCGTCATCGTAATATTGTCGCCAGGCATGACCATCTCCACGCCTTCGGGAAGGTGAATCGAGCCCGTCACGTCCGTCGTGCGGAAATAAAACTGCGGACGATACCCATTGAAGAACGGCGTATGACGCCCACCCTCTTCCTTCTTCAGCACGTATACCTCGCACTCAAACTTCGTGTGCGGCGTTATCGTGCCCGGCTTCGCAATCACCATCCCCCGTTCCACATCATCACGGTCGATGCCCCGAAGCAGCAGACCCACATTGTCGCCCGCCTGACCTTCGTCCATCATCTTACGGAACATCTCAACGCCCGTCACCGTCGTCTCACGCGTCTCCCGGATTCCCACAATCTCGACCTTGTCGCCCGTATGAATCACGCCCTGATGAATCGCGCCCGTCACCACCGTGCCGCGCCCCGTGATCGTAAACACGTCTTCCACCGGCATCAGGAAGTCCTGATCCAGTACACGCACCGGCGTCGGAATGTAACTGTCAACCGCCGCCATCAGTTCCACCACCGAATCGTGACCCGTCGTCTTGTCGCCGTCTTCCATCGCCTCGCGCGCCGAGCCCCGAATCACCGGAAGATCATCCCCCGGGAACTCATACTTGCTCAGCAGCTCACGCACCTCCAGCTCCACCAGGTCCAACAACTCCGGATCGTCCACAAGGTCGATCTTGTTCAAATAGACCACCATCGCAGGCACATTCACCTGACGCGCCAGAAGAATGTGCTCACGCGTCTGCGCCATCGGACCGTCATCCGCCGCAACCACCAAAATCGAACCGTCCATCTGCGCCGCACCCGTGATCATGTTCTTGATGTAGTCGGCGTGCCCCGGGCAGTCCACATGCGCGTAGTGACGCGCCTCGGTCTCGTACTCCACGTGCGCAATCGAGATCGTGATGCCGCGTTCCTTCTCCTCGGGCGCCTTGTCGATCTGATCAAATTCCATCACTTCCGCGCCGCCCGCCTCGGCCAGCACCTTCGTGATCGCACTCGTCAACGTCGTCTTGCCGTGGTCCACGTGGCCGATCGTGCCAACGTTCACGTGCGGCTTCGTCCGCTCATATTTTGCCTTGGCCATCTTCCAACCTCCCTAGGAATTCCAGTCTACAAGTCGTTCGCAAGAGGGTCGCACGCGCACCTCAGGGAACTACGCAAGCGACCACATTCGCAAGAAATGGAGCCCACGATCAGATTCGAACTGATGACCCCTTCCTTACCATGGAAGTGCTCTACCAACTGAGCTACGCGGGCGTCCTCAACTGCAATCCGAAGCAATACTTCGGTCCGAGGCCGTGCCTCGGCGCCACAACCGTCTGTAGCGACGGAACATTCGTCATGGAGCGGGAAACGGGACTCGAACCCGCGACCCTCAGCTTGGAAGGCTGACGCTCTAGCCAACTGAGCTATTCCCGCTCAATTTTGCGCTTCAGGGCCAACGCGGCCCGCTCCCAAATTCACAATATAAATGGTGGTGGGCGTTGGATTCGAACCAACGTAGGCGTAAGCCAACGGGTTTACAGCCCGTCCCCATTAACCACTCGGGCAGCCCACCACGCGTAAGCATCACCAAACGCCCGCTATCTGTCTGGAGCTGGCGAAGGGAGTCGAACCCCCGACCTACGGATTACAAATCCGTTGCTCTACCAACTGAGCTACGCCAGCGATACGCACACGTACCCTACACCGCGCTCGGCGCGGCAAGAGACGTAACATAGCAAACGCACGAAACGGATGTCAAGCGATTCGACCCTCCCGAACACCGGGTGACGTATTGTGGCGCGCCCGAAGTACCCGGGCAAGCGACGATTACGGCAACACAAGGTTGCTCAGCCACGCTGACACCGGATGGGTGAACGTCGTGTCTGGTCCAAGAGCGAGGCTGAGCTTGCCCCGCGCGCCACGGCGGAATTAACCGGATAAGATGCGGGACCCTCTCGCTGCGAGGGTGCGCCGAACGGCGGATAGGCCCGAAGGGCTGGCGGCACGTGGGTGAGCGAAGCGAGCCCACGGAAAACCGGCCTCGGCAACGAGCCCCGAACGGGGTGGCCGCAACGCGGGATGACTGAAACCGCTACCACCCCATTGGGGCTGAACACGGGTGACGCACTATTTCCGTGGGCTCGCGCCGCTCACCCACGGCCTGTCGCCCCCTCCGGGGCTGGAAACACTCCGCCGAGGAGGGCTGGATAGGTTCTGGGCTCAGCGCGGATACGGTTCCCTGGGAAGCGGACGCCAATTCCGCCGCGAGGACAAGGAGAGCAAGGCAGAAAAGCGCAAGCATAGTGGCGCCATGCTGAGTTTCTCTGACGCGGCTCTCCGTTGCCGCAGCAAGAAAGCGGCCCGCATATCGTCCCTAAACTGCTCTAAACCAAGTACGAGCGCCGAATGGTCCACATTATTCTGCCTCGGCTCCTAATCCTTTCGGTGAGCCGTTTCCCTCCGACAGGACTCGGCTGCGGAGAACTTCGAGGGCTAACGCGCGGATTTCCTCGCGTATCCGGTCGGCCTCGGAGGGTTCCTCGGCGGCTTCGAGACGCTGTTCGAGCAGTTCCCACTCCTCGTAGAGCACCATCGCCTGCTGGGTGAGCACGGCGCCCGATTCGGCCATTTCGCTGAGCATGGCGCATACGGCCAGCGCGTTGTCGACGTCGACCGTGTAGCTGCCCTGAGGCGTCTGGCACCCCGGCAGGCTGGTTACGGCGATGACCATCAGTACCGTGATTGCTGCAAATCTCATGATGTGTTTCATCTCATTCGCTCCTTGATTTGTCTGTTACGTGCAAGGGGGGCCGCCGGGCAGATAACTCCCCGCGCCCGTGCCTATACCGCCAAGGCGTCGCACTCTCCCGGTCGGCATTGGGGCGATCGGATGTTGATCCTGGGCGATGGTCTGCCTACAATGCGGGGCACGGGGTCGATGCGCAGGACTGCACGGGGACCTTGGCGTGCTTTTCGGAGGGACCGTCATGCGTTTACGTGGTTTCACGCTTATCGAATTGCTAGTTGTTATCGCGATCATCGGGATTCTCGCGGCGATCTTGCTGCCCGCTCTGGGTCGAGCGCGCGAGGCCGCAAGGCGCGCAACCTGCCAAAACAATCTCAAACAGATCGGCATCATCTGTAAGATGTACGCAGACGAGGCCCCGGGGGGGAAGCTGCCGCGCTCCAGGAGGGGACTGGCCGGTATCGATGGTCCAGCCATTTATCCCGAGTATCTGACCGACGACCGCGTGCTGGTGTGTCCTTCGGACTCGGACGGCGCTACCATGATGACCTCGGGCGGACCCGACGGCGTCGGATTCTGGTACCGACTCGACGCGGGGGGGAAGCGCTACTGCGACCCCGGCCGTTTCAGCACGCTGAGCTACATCTACCTGGCGTGGGTGACGACGCGCCCCGACGAGCTGGAGAACGCGGCCGCCATCCAGCGGGACCGCGGGGTCACGTTCAACGAGAACATCGATCATCCCATCAAGGACTCGGACCTCGATGTGACGGGGCCGGGTGGACTGGGCGAGGGGACCGGAAACGGATGGGGAAACACAGTCTTTCGGATACGGGAGGGCATCGAGCGTTTCCTCATCACCGACATCAACGCCCCGGCGGCTTCCGTGCGGGGGCAGACCAACATCCCGGTGATGATGGACACGATCTCTGGCAAAGTCATGAACTTCAACCACGTTCCCGGCGGCTCGAACGTAC
>JAACEL010000193.1 GCA_011682535.1 Nitrospiraceae bacterium
AGCCATAGCGAGCTAAGGCGAGTTCTTGTGACGCGGGCAGCCGATGCCGCAACAAGCAGATTGGCGACAGATGAATCGTGAAACGCTCTAGCCCGCCATCAGATTCACGGGTACACGGCAACGGAATCCGTGGTGGGTGACGAAGGTCAGTTCGCCTTCAATGAGGAGCGTGGGGCCGGCCAGGCGTGGGGGCAGGGCGATGTCCACTTCCTGCGCCGCTTCGGATTGCAGGTCGGGCAGTTCGATCGACTCGGCTTGCCGCCCGCCGACGATGGGAACAAGACGCACTTGCCGTAACACGCAGCGGCGTTTGTTGACGATGCGCAGGCGCGCGGTGTCCTTCGACGCGGCCACGAGTTCGATCCGCGCGTCGGCGAACGCTTCGATGATGGCTTCGTTGTGGACCTTGTGAGTGTTATAGCCGCCGTCGAAGATGCCGGGGTGCCCCTCGGAGTTGCCTTTCATGTAGTGGAATCCGCCCGCCATGCCTTGTTCAACGCCCCAGGCGAACAGGCCGCGGAAGGCATCGGCGCCAGTGGTCTGAATCGGTCCGGCGTAGGAGTTGAACTCGCAGAAGATGAGGGGGACACCGGCGGTGCGTGCGATGTCGAGGGTACGGGTGATGATGGGATGGCGGCTGGCGGCGTCGTTGGTAGCGCCGAAGTACACGTTTGTCCCCATCACATCCTGGCCCTGCCAGTAGTCCTGGCCGTAGAGGTTGGCGTAGTGAACGGGACGGTTGTAGGGATCGAAGGCCTTGTAAACGGGATACTGGGAAATGAGGAAGTCGACGCTCTCGGCCCCGACTTCGTTGCAGGAATTCCACAGCAGGACACCGGCCGAGTCGCGGTAACGCTCGACGAACAAGCGCGACAACTCGCGCGCGGTCGTCATCGGCGGCCCCACTTGGCGTCCGAAGATGTCGGCCGTCGAGGAGCAACTGAAGGGGGCCAGCACGGTATAGGCGGTGTTGAGATCGTAGGCCATCTCGATCTGCCAGGGGGCCGGATAGTCGCCGCGCCAGGTGTTGAACCCGAGGTCGCGCATGAGGCGCATCATGGCGGCGGTGCGCACGGGGCTACCGCCGTCCATGCCGTGCACGTTGGTACCCTTGACGATGAAGGGTTCGCCGTTGACGAGGAGGTCGATGCCGGATGCTTCGACGACAGTAGCGACAAGGCGGCGCTCGAACACGAAACCGCCGCAATCGATCGTGACGTCGTAATAGCCGAACCAGGGGGTCGCGGGGATGGTGAAGGACGGCGCCGTGGCCGTGCCCTTCGCGGCAAGTTCGCTACCGCCGCGCACCGTATAGGAAAACGTTCCCTTCACGCCCGTGTCGACGGAGACGGGCGTTACGAAACTCCCGTCCTCAAGCTGTTCGACGTGGTTGGCGCGCGTGATTTGGAAGTCATAGCCAGCCGGCGGCGCGACGGTCAGGCGGCGCACCGCCTCGGTCACCATATGGTTGCCGCGGACGAGTTGCACCGTGAAAGTCATCGCGGCGGCGGTTGCCGGCGTCCATTCGAACACGACTTCGGCATCTGCTCCGGCTGGGATGGTCACCGGAAGCGCCTGCCGCCAGACCTCGCGTTTGGTCTCGCTCTCGACGGCGAACATGGCGTGGCCTTCGAAGATCTCCTGGCCCGGATTGGCGAACCGGACGCGGTCTCGGCGCGCTTCGCCTGCGCGTCCCGGACTTGGCGCGAATTCACGGATCTCGACGGGTGCGCTGGACACGTAGACGTCTTCGAGCAGGAAGGTGCGCCCGACGCGGCCGGGCTGCGGACCCGGCAGGTTGCCAAGCAAGAGGCAGGCGCCGGATTCCGGATCGGTCACTGTCACGAGAATCCGGTGGGGCTCGTCGAGCACGAGGGGCTCGTGTATCTTCACGTTCGGCGCGGGGCGTTCGGGCGACACGTCGAGCACGACGTGGTGTTCATACACGGTACCCGGCTGCCACTGGCTTGTCGGTGTCGCCGGCGGTATGGTCGAAACGGCGGGCGTGCGATTGCCGAGAGGACTGACGAGCGCGACGCGGAACGCGTAATCGCGATCGGGCGTAACGCCTTCCACCGTCCACGGGATCGTCACCTCGTAGGAACGTCCCATGACAAAGCTGCGGGATTGCAGCGTGGGCGTGCCGAAGCGCAGCAGCCAGTCCTTTGAATAGGCGTCGATAAAGCCATCCTTGGGGTTGTCGCTGATCCCGCGCCTGTCGGCGAGTGGGTCGTAATCGACGTCGATGGCGGCGCCGGGCGCGATCGCCTCGAGCCACGCGCCTTTGTAACCGCTCAGCTCGGCCAGCGCCTCTTCGACGAAGCGGAACGACAGCTCCGCGTTCTCGATCTGCCCGGCGTCAAAATGCTCGCGAGTACGCGCCAGGTGGGCGGACGCGGCATCGCGGATGACGGCTAGCGCCGCCGTGCGGTCCGTCCGGACAGGCGCGTGCGCCAGGGCGGCAGTCAATGTGTCGATCTGCGCGGCCGCCTCATCGATCTGGCGTTTCGACTCGGCCATCGAGCGCACTTCGAAGGTGCGTGTCGCGTTGAAAGCCCCGCTCGAAGACGTGACGGACACCGTGCAAAGCCCTGAGGCGGGTTCCTTGTCCAGCACAATCGCCCTGCCACCGTTCGCCCCGGCGGCGTCCGTCACAAGCGCGAAGTCGATCTGGTTGTAGCCCTGCGACAGACCGGCATCGAGCACACCGGCGCCGCATTCACCGTCCGGGCCGGATACGGTGACGGTGAAGATCTCCTTGGACGCCTGGGCGGCGTTCGCGAACAGGACAAGCGGGATGCGGGCGGTCTGCGTGGCGCGCGGCAGCGGGAACAGCAAGTAGGCGGGCGGCGCGGGCCGCGTGATGTCTTCGACATCGGCGGCGAAGTAAGCCACGTGGATGTTGCCGGAGTTGATGCGCAGCCCGAAGCGTTCGCCGGGCTCGGCATACTCGGCTTCAATCGCCCACTCGTCCGGCTCGGATTTCTGTGCGGGCCAGTACTTAGCCTGCAAGCGCGTGCCTTGGACGCGCACTTTCTGCCAGATCCATCCGCTCACGTTCCAGGGGTCCGTCACGATGCCATAGCCGGGCCGCTCGCCCACACTGAACTCGCGTTCTTCGCGGTCGATCACGCGGAATTGGAAGCCGGTGTCGTTGTCCTGTTCGAGCCAGATCTGCGGGCGTTTCTTCTTGACGTTGTGTTCGACGGAGATGTCGGCGCCATATTCGCCGCGCACCAGGATCACGCCGTCGGCGTCGTGTTCACGCGGATCGTTCTCGCGGTAGAGCACGAGGATCGTGCCGTCGCCGAACGTCTTTCCCTTCGGCATGCCGACCACGACGCCGCCCTCGACGTGCAACACGTTGGGGCCGTAGCCGGGCGGGCAACTGCGATCCGTGGTCGGGTAGATCTTCGCGTCGCCGGTGTAGTCGAGGAAGTCCCACTCTTTCTCGGAGGTGCAGCGCGTCTCGAATAGGAGGGCATGGGCCGCGAGGGACGAAATCCACATGGTGCAACATACGAGCAAGACCGTTCTCATTCTTTGCACGCTCTTCTCCTCTACGCTGTAACACTCATGGCAGGGCGCTTGTAGTTAGTATAGCAAGGAAAGGGAGCGTGGCGAGATGGCTGCCGTGGATCGGCAGAAAACGAGGAGGGGATTCAGCGTGCCTTCGTACCGCACAAATGTGGAGAAGCTCGTGTTTCGGGTGCTTGCGGGGGCCGTGCCGTTGGGGATCGCGGCGGGGTTCTTGGTGTCTCTATGTTGGGCGGACGGTACGCCAAGCGAACAGGACGCGCTGCGTCTGCACCAGCTTCAAGTCATCGGGACGCATAACAGTTACCACGTTCGTCCTAAGGAACCGGGCTTTTCGCAGGCCAAGGAACTCTCCGCCTTCGCCGCGACGTGGGACTATACCCATGACCCCCTTGATGTCCAACTGGATCATGGGGTGCGTAGTTTCGAGCTGGACGTCAACAATCTACCCGAGGGATTCGAGGTATACCATTGGCCCATTGTGGATTTTGAAACGACCTGCCGGCGCCTTGTCGACTGCCTGCAGACGGTCCGCGCGTGGAGTGTGGAACATCCGAAGCATGTTCCCATCTCGTTTCTGCTGGAAATCAAAGATGAACCGGGCGCGCTTCGCGCATCCCGCGCCAAACCTATCACCATGGATGACCTCGACCAACTCGATGCGGAGATTCTCTCGGTGTTTCCAGAAGAAGCGCTGATCACACCCGACGTGGTTCGGGGAGACGCGGGAACCCTCGAAGAGGCGGTGCTGGCGCGGAACTGGCCCACGCTCGAGGAATCCCGCGGAAAGGTCATGTTCATCCTGCAAGAAACAAATGGAATCCGCGACCTCTACTCCACCGATCGCCCCTCGCTTGAAGGGCGTCCCATGTTTGTCCTGTCGCGTCCGGGCTATCCGTTCGCGGCCTTTATCCTGGCCAACGCCCCGAACAAGGACCGCATCGGTAAGCTCGTCGAACTCGGCTATATCGTTCGGACGCGTGCCGATACTGGACTTCGCACCGATCGGACCCGTCGTGACGAGGCCTTCGCCAGCGGTGCCCAAATCGTAAGCACGGACTTCCCGCCAGGTGAGGCTCATCCGGAAAACGGATACGTCGTGCAGTTCCCCAACGGCGTGGCTGCGCGCCCGAATTCCGTGACGGCCAAGCCTGTCAAAGAGTCCCTTGAAATCGAAGACCCGTCCTATGTACAACACCTCGGGGAGCATTGAATCTCACGCCGGAGAGTCGGTGCCGATGTCCATGACTTCGTTCGAAGTCGTCCACCCCGCGGCAGACTGGGATGCCGCCAATAGCTATCCCCGGCCGGACAAAGTATAACAAGGACGGTCGTGCTGTGCGCATCACCGTCTTAACGAGACGCCAGAGCAACCATAGCAGAGGAGACGTCCGGTGCTTTTTCGCAATCACACCGTAGCCATGATTGCCGCCGCGCTGTGTCTCGCCACCATGGCGGCGGGCGCGGACGCGTTGCGCATTCACCAACTCCAGGTAGTCGGGACACACAACAGCTACCACGTGCGGCCGGAGGAACCGGGGTTCTCACTGGCAAAGCAGGTATACCCGGACGCGGTCACTTGGGACTATTCGCACGCGCCGCTCGACACCCAACTGGACCGGGGCGTGCGCAGTTTCGAGCTGGATCTCAACAACATCCCCGAAGGGTTCGAGGTGTATCACTGGCCGCTGGTCGATTTCGAGACGACCTGCCGCCGCTTCGTCGATTGCCTGCAGGTGGTGCGGGCGTGGTCGGTGGCGCACCCGAAGCATGTGCCGATCTCGTTCCTGTTGGAGATCAAGGACGATCCCGACGCCCTGAAATCGTCGCGCGCGGAACCGACGACGCCGGAGGATTTGGACCGTCTTGACGAGGAGATCCGTTCCGTGTTTCCGGAAGATTCGCTGATCACACCGGACGTGGTCAGGGGCGGCGCGGAGACGCTTGAGGCGGCCGTGCTGGCGGGGGCATGGCCCACGCTGGAAGAAGCCCGGGGCAAGGTGATGATCATTCTCCACGAGACCAACGAGATCCGGGACGACTACTGCGCCGGACGTCCGTCGCTCGAGGGACGCGCCATGTTCGTGTTGTCGGAGCCGGGACGTCCCGACGCCGCCGCCATCCTGCGCAACGACCCCTACGACGCTGAGATCCCACGCCTGGTGAAACTCGGCTACTTCGTGCGCACGCGCGCGGACAGCGGGCTTCGGGCCGACCCGAAACGCCGCGATCGGGCGTTGGCGTCGGGCGCCCATATCATCAGCACCGATTTTCCGCCGGGCGAGGCCCACGCGGAGAGCGGTTATTTCGTGGCGTTGCCCGGCGGCGTGGCGGTTCGCGCCAACCCCGTCAGCGCGCCAGACAGCCCGGCCGTGAGCGAACTGGAAGACCCGGCGTACGTGCGCCAGGCTCAAGAGAAGTAACCTCACCGGGAGAACGGTTCGCCGGGCGCTAGGCCCGTCTCCATTGGAAATACGTGGTCAGAAATTCGCGATTACCGCGGCGAACAAGGGGGTGACGGGCCACTCGGCCTTGTAGCGGACGAACTCGACGTGTCCGTCGAGATACAGGACGTTGCTGCCACCCGGGAGGTGGTTGAAGGCGTTGTCGTCGCTCATGTCGGAGGTAAGCCAATCCAGCATGATGGCGATCTCGCTCTGGGCTTGCGCACTGGCCGCGGGGTTGTTGATGTCGGTGATAGAAAAGCGCTCGATGCCCTCGCGCAGCCGATAGATAGTTACGTCGCCGCTGCTCAGGTCTCTGTCCAATAACATGGGATCCGGCCCGCCCATCGCCGTGGCCATGTCGTTGATGGTGAGGAGAAAATCGCCGAAGTCGGCGCGTGCGAGGAACGGCGGGTAGGAGATCACGTCGGTGTAGGTCGCGAACTCCGTGGTGTCGTCGGTGATCCCGGGCAAATCGATCGCCCAACTAAAGTAGCAGTAGCTGCCCGTGGCGCTGCTGACTTCGCAGGGGTAAAACTCCTCATTGGGATTGCCCGCGGTCGCCTGAAGCATGCCCAGGCCCACCGCGCACTGGTCCAACGTGTCGGCTTCGTTGTAGACCTGGGCCGGGTCGGCGCCGCCGGGGTCGGACGGACACAGCGTCACCCCAGGATCGGTGCAGTACTCGGGGAAGACCTGGAGCATGTTCATTACGAAGGAGCCGTGGAATGAGCCGTCGCAGTCAACGTAATCGATGCTCGGATACCGTTCCCCTTTGGATTCGTTGGAATACATCTTGAGGACAAGGCCGTGTTGCTTGAGGCTGTTCTGACAACTGGCCCGGCGCGCGGACTCGCGGGCACGCGCCAAGGCAGGCAACAGAATCGCGGCAAGTATTCCGATGATGGCGATGACGACCAACAGCTCTATCAGGGTAAAGCCGTGCTTGCGCATAGGAATTCCTCTTGGTCCGGTCAAATCGTGCTCGTTAGGAGTCCAGTGAACAACAGATCCACAGTATAGCAGAATCTGCGAAAACTGACAGCGCCAAACGCTGAGGCGAACGAAAAAAGAGAACGCGACTGCGTCCTCGGAGAAACCGAAGATCGCAGTCGCTGAAAAGGCAATCGCGTGGATTCTAACGCTTGGAGAACTGGAAGTGCTTACGCGCGCCGGGCTGACCGTATTTCTTGCGTTCGACTTCACGCGCATCGCGCGTCAGCAGACCCGCACGGCGAAGCGGCACCCGCATACTTTCGTCGACTTGAACCAACGCGCGGGCGATACCCAGACGCAGGGCGCCGGCCTGACCGGCCAAACCGCCGCCGTTGCAGCGGACCCGCACGTCGTACTTGCCGGTGTTCCCGGTGATTTCAAACGGCTGGAGGGCGAGCATCACGAGGGTCTCGCGCGCCATGTACTCTTCAAGAGGGCGGCCGTTGACCACAATCTTGCCCGTTCCAGGCTTCATGCGCACGCGGGCCGACGATGCTTTACGCCGTCCGATGGTGACGATTTCGTTGCTGCTGTCTGCCACGACTCATTCTCTCCTGAATTACTTACCCATGGGGTATTCTTGAGGCATCTGGGCCTCGTGGGGATGATCCGGCCCGGCATAAATGCGCACGTGGCGCGCCAGTTTGCGGCCCAGACGATTGTGGGGCAGCATCCCGCGCACGGCAAACATCATCGCGCGCGTCGGGTGTTTGCGGAGCAGTTCTTCGTACGTGATCTCCGACAGACCGCCCATGTACCCCGAGTGGTGATAGTATTTCTTGTCGCGGGCCTTGTTCCCGGTCATTTTTGCGGCCTTTGAATTCACGATGATCACGTGGTCGCCGCAATCCAGGAACGGCGTGTACTGCGGCTTATGCTTGCCGCGCAGCAGCTTGGCCGCCTCGACCGCAACACGGCCCAGCGAGTGCCCCTCGGCATCAATCACGTGCCATTTCTTTTCCACTTCCCCCTGCTTGGGGACGTACGTTTTCACCTGTCAATCTCCTTACGAAGTAGTGCCCACCGTACCGGTTACATCCTAAGCCGGTCCACCAGCGCCGCCGCCCGCCTCGCGGAGGGCGCAGAACAAACGGGCACGGAAGGATAGCAAACGCCCATACCAAAGTCAAGCAAACACTGGGGGGCCGGGGCCGCGCTCGCCAACGCCAAATTGCCGCGACGCTGCGGGTACTTCGCCAAGCCATTCGTCCCTCTATACGTGGAACGGCCGCGCGTCTTTGGGGGAGTCGTGGAGCCGGACTACAGGGGCGGTGGCGTCGCGGTTGGGATCGAGGCCGTTCCCTCTGGCCACTTGCGCCAGCCAGTAGCCGCTGTCTTTGACCACGCGCGTCTGGGTCTCGTAGTCGACGTAGATGCAGCCGAAACGTTCGCGGTAGCCGTGGCTCCATTCGAAGTTGTCGAGCAGCGACCAATGGAAGTAGCCCAACACGGGGATCCCGTCGGCAATGGCGCGCTGCAATTCGGCGAGGTTGTCGCGCAGGTAGGCGATGCGGCGGTAGTCGCGGCAGCGGCCGTCCAGGTCGAGGCCGTCGGGCACGGGGATGCCGTTCTCGGTGATATAGATCTTCGAGGGGTTGTACTCCTTCTGAAGTCGGTCGAGCATTTCGCGCAGGCCGGGGGTGTAGATCTCCCATAGGCCGGAGTATTCGCTTTCAGGGGGGTGGACTTCGGACGCTTCGATCAGCAT
>JAACEL010000616.1 GCA_011682535.1 Nitrospiraceae bacterium
TCTTTAAGGTTCGACGTGATCTCCGGGATGAGGGCCAGGTACGGTGTAAACACCAGGCCGTAGAGAACGAGGTACAGCGGGATGAAAATCCCCGCGTGCACCTCGTTAGCCCAATGGTTGTAGCCGAACGGCGGCATGAACATCAGGAAAAACACCAGCACAAACGGTACGATGCCGTAGCGCATGAAGGGGAGGCGGCGTCCCTGGCGCGACGCGCACTGATCGCTCCAATGCGCCACCACCATGCAACTGGGGCCCTCGATTACCACCCGCGCGAACGTGATGATGGCGCCAATGACGATCGCCGAGGCCAGCGGCTGCCCGCCCGGGCGGATGTAGCGATACACGATCCATTGCATGAAGATCAGGTCGGGAAGATTCAGACACAGCCCGCCCATCCCATAGAAGATGCGTTTGCGAACCGGCAGTTCCGCCATGCGATTCCTCTCTCGCTCCCCTCCGCGAAAGAGGGACTCCGTTTCAAGCGCCCTACAGACCGAAAGCGTTCCGCAACTTGAGCGCCTCCTCGGCGCGTCCCTCGTACTTGATCTTGCCCGTCAACACCGCCGTCTCGATCCGCTTCTTGCCCAGCAGAATTGCCGCCCACACCCCAGCCTGCATGCGCAGCGTCACCAACGCGTCCTCGGGAAGCTCGCCCTGTACCACCTCGATTCCGTCCGCGCCGATGCGCAGCGCAAACTTCTCCTCCGGCGCACCGCGGTCCTTGAGCAGATGCAAGCCCACCACGCCTTCCCAGCCCTGCACCTTGGTCGCGTCGAAACGCTCGGGCATCTTGAGCACCAGGTCTTTGGCCTGCGACGCATACCGCGACGTGCTCCCCAGCGAGGACAGCCGGTTCAGACGCCGCGCGCCCACGATCACATGCTTGCGTTCCTTGCGCCGCCGCCGCCACGAGTGCAGCCCGGGGAATACGCGCCCGAATTCGTCCAGGTAGACCTCGCGCCGCTTCCGAGCCGACCGCTGCACCGCCGTCGCGAAACGCAGCACCTCACGTCCCTGTTGTCCGGTGAGCAATGGAGGTTCCTCGCGCCGGATGGCCGCGATAAAATTGCGCGTCGAACCGATGAAACCCTCACCCCAGTCCGACGGGATATTGTCGTAGTGTTTCCAACCGTCGTGGTTGAACACGCTGATGATGGGGCCTTCGAGAATGCCGCCCGTCCCGCGGTTGATTAACAGGATGCCCCGCGTCCCCGAGATCTCATACCACTCATCGTTCGGATAGTATTTCGTCGGGACATGGAAGTCCGAGCCATACATGAAGTCGATCGTGCCGTAGCGCTTATTGCCCCGGCATTTCCACATGATCGTCGAAGGACAGTCCAGCACGCCGTCCTCGGAGTCGATCCACGCGCTCACCCGCTCCACCTCGCCCAGCAGATACCACGCCGTCGCCCACTCATGATGGCCGTGGTCGAAGGTTTCCAGTCCATACCCCTGCGCCGCCTTCGCCAGTTGCTGCTCATACGTCGATGGTCCCACGTCCCACCCCCCGTGCGGCCCGCAGATGTACTTGATGCGCATCCCGATGGGATCGCCGATCAGCCCATCGTCGATCATCCTCTTCGCTTCGGCGATGGGGGGCCAGCACACGTAGCACTCCGCCACCTTGAAGATCCGGTCCACCGTCGCCGCCGCCATCAGCATCCGTTCCGCGCTACGCAGCGTCGTCGTCATCGGCTTCTGCACCGACACATGCTTCTCGGCCTTCAGCGCGTCGATGGCCACACGCTCATGCGTTTCGTACGGAGTCAACACCTCCACCGCGTCGACGTCCGGGTTGTGGAGCACTTCCTGATAGTTCGTGTACGCCCGCTCCGCGCCCCATTCCGCACGGCGCGCCTCCGCGCGTTCCGCGTCCACATCGCACACCGCGAAGATGCGCGCGTGGGGGTTGTCCCGGTAACCGGGGTAATGAAGGTCGGCGATGCGTCCACATCCGATGATGCCTACATTGATCATTCGCGAACTCCCGCGCCCATGGATAGCGACGCCCTTCAACTGCGCTCCCCGACCTCTGTGCCCGTGGTGGGCATCTGTGGAATAGCATACGGGCCAACGGCGATGCAATAGCCGAATCATGCTACAATGGCCCTGCGAGCAGGCTGGACGGTCGCGGCGGACTTCGCGTCCGTCGAGGAAAGTCCGAGCTCCACAGGGCAGGGTGCTTCGTAACGCGAAGGCGGGGCGACCCGACGGAAAGTGGCACAGAAACGACACCGCCTAAGTCTCTTCGGAGACCGGTAAGGGTGAAAAGGTGCGGTAAGAGCGCACCGGCGGTCTGGCGACAGACCGGCCGGCTAAACCCCACCTGGAGCAATTCCAAATAGGGGAGCCATGGAGTGGCCCGCTCCGCTCCCGGGTAGGAAGCTCGAGGCGTGCGGCGACGCACGTCCCAGATGAATGGCCGTCTCGGCGTCCTTCGGGCGCTAGACAGAACTCGGCTTACAGGCCTGCTCGCACGAAAGCGCCACGGCGATAGCTATTCGCCGTGGCGTTTCCGTTTCTGACAAAGCCCTGCGGCGGCACGGCATGGCACTCACCGAGGCCGCCATCTGCGGCGTAAAAGGGCACAATACAGCCGTAAGCCATTGGTATCAAAGGATTGAAAGGAAGTGGCGGAGAGAGAGGGATTCGAACCCTCGGTACGCTTTCACGCACAACGCCTTAGCAGGGCGCCACCTTCAGCCACTCGGTC
>JAACEL010000617.1 GCA_011682535.1 Nitrospiraceae bacterium
ATAGAGCGGCCAGTGGGCGCGTTTGGCGTGTCCGACGTCTCCAATTGGCGTCACGGCTTGCTCTTACCCGCCGATTTGGGACGGCCCGCATCGCCGGTTAACTCCGCCGTGGCGCGCGAGGCAAGCTCAGCCTCGCTA
The DNA here is from genome assembly GCA_011682535.1 of Nitrospiraceae bacterium. Classification (GTDB taxonomy): domain Bacteria; phylum Hydrogenedentota; class Hydrogenedentia; order Hydrogenedentales; family SLHB01; genus JAACEL01. The sequence continues at coordinate 139 of JAACEL010000617.1, forward strand.
TTGGACCAGACACGACGCTCACCCATCTGGTGTCAGCGTGGCTGAGCGTAATCGCCGCTTGCCCGGGTACTTCGGGCGCGCCACAACACGCCACCCGGCGTTCGGGGAACGGCTCCCCCCGCGAGGGGGGGGGTGACTCTGCGCGGACGGCCTGCTATGATTCCAAGCGATGGGTAACGAGAAAGGCCTGTCCAGAAAAGCAGCGGAGAGTTGTCAACCATGAGAATCACATTGAGTATCCTGTGCGCGGTGGCCTTGGTGTTGACCGCTGCGTCCTGCAACCCCAAATCGCCTAAGCAGTCTTACGAGGAAAGCCAGCGTGCCGAAGACAAGGGCGCGCCGGTAGCCGGCAGCGGTTCGGCCACTCACGAGGCCGACATCGGCGACGTGGAGACGTCGCTCGTGTACAAGGCCGTGCTACCCGAGGATTTCGAAGTCCCCAATGTGGCCATCGAGGAACTAATCAACATGAAGAAAGGCCTCGACATGGTAACGGCCACCATCCAGCCGCCCCCACCGGCTGAACTCTGGGTGAATTTCATCGTCGAGTCCAAGGTCAGCTTCGAAAAGTTCCCCGTGGTATTCCGAAGCGAGGTCACCCGGAACAACGAACCCGTCGCGTCGTACAGCGTGGTTTTGGGCCCGGAGGCCAACAAGGAGCCCCACACCTTCCGCTTCAACGCCTTCGAAGGCCTGACCGATCTCCCCGGGAAGATCGTGCTGCATGCGCACGCCGACGTCATCATGCTGCCCAACGGCACCGACCCCGTTACGGTCGATCCCGCCACGGTGGCCGGCACGCCGAAGACCACCGGCGCCGCACTCAGCAATCCCTTTGTCATTCGCATCGAGCAAGGAGAAACGGTCCCATGAACGCAGTCTGTTTCGGTGCGCATCCCGATGACGCCGAGGTGTACGCGGGCGGCACTTGCGCCAAGTGGGCCGCTGCGGGCCATCAAGTGTTGCTCGTATCGATGACCAACGGCGACATCGGCCATCACGAGATGGCCGGGGGAGCCCTGGCCCGCCGCCGCGCCACGGAGGCCCACGTTTCCGCCCGGCGCGCCGGGGTCTCCAGCCTCCTCCTGGACTACCACGACGGCGAGTTCGAACCCACGCTCGCCGCCCGCAAGCGCGTGGTCGAGATCATCCGCGAATTCGAGGCCGACATCGTGCTCACGCATCGTCCCAACGACTACCACCCCGACCATCGCTACACCTCCATCGCCGTGCAAGACGCCGCCTTCATGGTGACCGTCCCTCATTTCTGCCCCGGCGTGTCCGCGCTGACCAAGAACCCCGTGTTCCTGTTCCTCATGGATTCGTTCCAGAAGCCCACTCCGTTCGTACCCGACATTGCCGTCGACGTGTCGGATGCGATGGACGTGAAATGGTCCATGCTCGACGCCATGGAATCGCAGATGTACGAATGGCTGCCGTGGCTCGACGGCTCGATCGACACCGTGCCGGAGAGCCCTGACGAACGGCGCCAATGGCTCGAGATCGCTTGGGAGGATTTCTTCAGAGCCCCCGCCAAGACAGGGCGTGCGGCACTGGAGCGGTGGTACGGCAAACGAACCGCCGCTAAGGTGCGCTACGCCGAATTGTTCGAGATCTGTGAGTACGGCCACCAGCCGTCTCAGGAAGAGATCAAGCGTCTATTCCCGTTCTTCCCAAGGCGGCGGTCGTAGGAACCTGCCTCAAGGAGACACTACTATGTGCCGTGTGCGCGTGTGCGTAATGGCCGCTGTGCTGGTGACGGCAGCCGCCACTGCCCAACAGACGCCCGTGATCGAGTGTGAAAGCGCCGCAACTGTCGATGCCATGCCCACCTTCGTCGACTTCTACCTGCACCTGCGTGCCACTGGCGACTCCCTCGCCGAGGCCGCCGAGGCCGCGTCCACGCTGAAGGAAACGCTCGACGGCCGTCTCCAGGCACACCAATTGAGTCCATCCGAGGTCATATTCAGCGGCGTAGCCATTCCCGACGCCAACGAACAAAAAGCCCACGCCTCTGCCCGCCTGCGGTTCAATGCAAGCCCCTTCAGCACGGCGGAAGACGGCGCCAAGATGTTCGGAGGCCTGTGCGACACGCTGGCCGTTGTCGCCAAGGAACTCGGGTGCATGCTGGAAGGCCCCCACCTGGGAACGACCGACGCACAGACGGTGGAAGAGGCCGCGATCGCACGCGCGCTGGAAAAAGCCTACCCCGCCGGACGTGCCGTCGCCCAGACCATGAATGCCCAGATCTACGCCGTCGAGAAAGTGGAGATTCGCGAACTCGTCTGGAACGACGCCGAAAACATCGCCGCCACCCAACCCGACATCCGCCTGCTCACCTGCACCGCCAAGCTGCGCGTGTCGTACTCGTTCGCTTCGGCAAATCCCTAAAATGCTCTAGAGCGGCAGGCCGTTGTCGAAGGGAAGGCGCATCACGAAACCGCGTTCCTCGTTGTATACGAGATCCCCTTTGTGCAAGCGTGCCGCGTCCCGGGCCACGCTTAACCCCAGGCCAAAATGGTCGCTTCCCTTCGTAGTGTAGAACGGCTCGAAGATACGCTCCCGATCGGCTTCGGGC
>JAACEL010000019.1 GCA_011682535.1 Nitrospiraceae bacterium
CGCTTCCGACTTTCCAAGATCTTGCGTAACACAACGTTACATGCGTTTGTGCCGGGGAGCAAGCTCCCCTCGGAAAAAGCGGCAGCAAGCCACCGCACTCCACACTTAGCAAGCCACCCAACTTTTGTCGGTGGCGTCTACATTGGGAGGCCCCCCGGCTACCTTCTTGCCAATTGTCACTTGGGAACGCAATTGCCCGCGAAGTTGTACTTCGCAGGCCACGTAGCGATCACTCTTGCCCTCGAAGTTAGCCCCACGGCCTGCCGCCCCGGGATTAGCCCCGAAGAGGTGACAGCAAACTTCTGTTTGATGGCGGCGCAGGAATCACGCTACTATCCAACATATGCCATGAGTGACCCGGAGGGAAATGATCATGACAGCGCACGGTTCATCCAGAAGACGTTTTCTTGGCGCCTGTGCGGCGGGCGCATCGGCGGGCGCATTTGAATCACTCAGCCCTGCCTTCGCGAACGCCCAGGAAGCGGCCACGGCGTCAACCCGCCGTGGCACGCAGCGATTGGACCTTGCGCGGCTTCAGGCGTGGGAAGCGCTCGGGTATGGGATGTTCATTCACTTCGGGATGAGCACTTTCGTAGGTCAGGAATTGCCCGACGGCAAAACGCCGCCAAAGGAATATGCGCCGGAGCGTCTCGATGTGGATCAATGGATTTCCGTTGCGCGCGATGCGGGGATGAAATACGCGGTGCTTACAACGAAGCACGTGGCCGGGCATTGCCTGTGGCCTAGCGCACGTAGCGATTACACCATCGCCCAGAGTACGGACACGACGGATGTGGTCGGGAAGTTTGTCGAAGCGTGCGGAAAGCATGGCGTATTGCCGGGGTTCTATTATTGCTCCTGGGACAACCACAACCGGTTCGGAAGTAAGACGCCGTCGGACCCGCGTGACGGCGGGGCGCCTTACACGACGTCGCTCTATCAAACATTTCAGACGGCCCAGATTACGGAGCTACTCACGCAGTACGGCCCCATAGCGGAGATGTGGATAGACATCCCCGGCGTGCTCGGCCGGGGATACCGGACCTTTCTCTACGAGCATGTGGTCAAGTTACAGCCCGACACGATCATCATGATGAACAGCGGTATCTCAACCGGTGAAACCTACAACGTCGACTACGCCTGGCCGTCCGACCTCATTGCCATTGAACGCCGGGTACCGCCCGGCCAGGGGCATCGGAAATGGCGAAACATCGAGGGCGCCGATTACTACATGCCCGGCGAGGTGTGCGACCCTATCGGCAAGGAGTGGTTCTATGTGGAAGGCGACGTACCACGGCCGGACGCGGAATTGACCGAGCAGCTCGAGGCATGCCGCGCCCGGGGTGTCAACTTTCTGCTCGATGTGCCGCCTGACAGGGCGGGTGTCATTCCCGATACATCGGCCCAAGCCCTCATGCGCCTGAGAAAGAACGCAAGGCTTTGAAAAGCTTCAACAAGGAGCGAGCGGTTCTTGTCTTGGCAGATGCGGCAGGGTCCGCTTGACGGAAATCGCGGTGGTGAATCCACGTCCTGTGGGCGTGGTTAGACCGTTTCGAGCGATTTCTTCACAACAAATTCAGGGTGACGTGGGGACAATTCTCGCTGACCCAGGTGAGGTTCAAGGCCGCACCCAAGGCTGTCGGTCAAGAAAGGCAGCGGCTACCGGATACAGAGCCTGACTGTGTCAACACGTCCGGAGGCTGCACGTTATCCACACAATGGCCTCGATTCCCTACCACTACAGGCTTGCGGCGCTTGCGGTGCTGCTGACCCCCCAAAACGCCGAAATCTGCCGTGCGTGCGCGTTCCGCTTGGCGACAGTGGAACGCGTCTGGTAGGACGAGATTTCTCCCGTCGGTCGAAATGACAAGAACGGGGCTTTCCGGCTTTTCGAGCGTGTCTTTTGCCATGATGCTCACACAACCGGCATACTGCGAAACACAGGCAACGCGATCCCGACACGCAAGGCACTGGGAAGCAGGGCGAACCCAAACACTGGGGAGACTGCGACATGACGAAGGCAAGGATCTCACGACGGTTCTTCATGCTGGGAACAGCCGCGGCAGCGGCGGGATGCGCCACCCAGGCCACTGGCGCGGCGCGGCGGGTCCGGCGATCGGTTTCGCCGAACGAGAAGCTCAACATCGCCGGTATCGGCGTGGGCGGACAGGGGGGCCGGGATATCGACGCGGTGAGCAGCGAGAACATCGTGGCGCTGTGCGACGTGGACGACGCGCACGCGGCACGCACCTATGCCCGCTACCCTCAGGCGAAGAAGTACCGCGACTTCCGCGTCATGCTGGAAAAGGAAAAGGACATCGATGCGGTCGTTATCGCGACGCCCGACCATCTCCACGCGGTCGTGGCCATGGCGGCCATCCGAATGGGCAAGCATGTGTACTGTGAGAAGCCTCTGACGCATTCGGTCTACGAGGCCCGGGTGCTGGCCAAGGCCGCGAGAGAGGCGGGCGTGGCCACGCAAATGGGCAACCAGGGCCAGGCTTCGGTAGAGTCCCGCATCCTGGGTGAATTGATCCGGGACGGCGCGATCGGGAACGTGCGCGAGGTCCACGGATGGTCGAACCGCTATCCCCGCATCTCGCCGCGCGGCATGGGGCGTCCCGCGGGTTCGTCGCCCGTGCCCGACACGCTCGACTGGGATCTCTGGCTGGGTCCGGCGGCGTATCGTCCGTATGTGGCGGGGGCCTACTTACCGTTTGTGTGGCGCGGCTGGTGGGACTTCGGGTCCGGCGTCCTGGGCGATATTGGGTGCCACAATTTCGCAGCTCTCTTCAAGGCCCTCAATCTCGGGGCTCCCGCAAGCGTGGAAGCGGCGTCCACCCACGCGCAGTGTCCGCCGGAGATCCGGGACGAGAGTGCGCCGGTGGCTTCGGTGGTGCATTTCGACTTTGCCGCCGAGGGGAAGCGGCCGGCCTTCACGCTCACGTGGCACGACGGCGGCCTCATGCCACGGCGGCCCGGCGAATTGGAGCCGGATCGTGAAATGGGCGGCGGCGACGGCATGCTGTACATCGGAGACAAGGGCACAATACTGAACCATCGGCTCATTCCGGAGGCCAAGATGATCGAGTACGGGCGTCCGCCGGAGATTTTTCCCCGTTCGCCCGGGCATCACCAGGAATGGATCGACGCCTGCAAAGGCGGCGAACCGGCGGGCTCGAATTTTGACGTTGCGGGACCGCTGACCGAGGCCGTGTTGCTAGGCAACATCGCAATCCGGACGGGCAAGAAGCTCTTCTGGGATTCGCCCAGCATGACGGTAACCAATGTGCCCGAGGCCAACCCATACGTGAATCCCCCGTATCGAGAGGGGTGGTCTCTCGAATGACGCAGGAGCGCCAAGGGAGAGGGAGCATGCCTGGAAGACTCGCGGTACTGACTGTTGTTGGGACGTCGCTGCTTTGTTCGATGGCGGCAGGGCAACCGATCGACGTCGGTTCACGGCTCGAACTGATGATCGATGACTATCTCATCGAAGCGATGGCGGGGGGCGCGGCGCTTCGCCTGCATCACCCCACGCCGCGTGAGGTGGTGCTGACGCATGACGCACCGTGGGAGGGCAGCGGCTGCGGCTACCACACGGTCTTCAGAGACGGCGACCTCTACCGGATGTACTACAAGGCGTGGCATCTCGACCCCCAGGAGGGGAAACTCAACATCCCCCACGACACCTTTGGCGCCTATGCGGAGAGCAAGGACGGCGTCCACTGGAAGAAGCCCAACCTGGGTCTGTTCGAGTTCGAGGGGTCGAAGGACAACAACATCATCTGGATGGGCAAGGGCGGGCATGACTTCACGCCGTTCAAGGATCCCAACCCGGCTTGTCGCGCGGGCGAGGAGTACAAGGCCGTGGCCTACGGCCCGAATCCGACCGGGGCCTACGCCTTCAAATCGAGCGACGGCATCCACTGGGATTTCCTGCAGGCGGAACCGATCGTGACCGAGGGCGCGTTCGACACGCAGAATTTGGCTTTTTGGGATTCTGTTCGCGGGGAGTACCGGATCTACATTCGGGGGTTCCATGACGGCATCCGCGACATCCGCACGGCGACGTCGAAGGACTTTCGCACGTGGAGCAAACCGGTGATGGTGGTTTTCCCGGGCAAGGGAGAGGTGCCGCTGTACACCAACCAGATCCTCCCCTACTATCGCGCCCCCCACCTCTTCGTTGGTTTTCCGACACGTTACATGGAACGCGGGTGGTCACCGTCGATGGCGGCGTTACCCGACGTCGAACACCGGCGGCTGCGTTCGAGCGGCTCGGACCGCTACGGCATGGCGATCACAGACGCACTGCTGATGACCAGCCGCGACGGCGTTCGTTTCCATCGGTGGGACGAAGCGTTCCTGCGCCCGGGGCTGCGCACGAAGGACAATTGGGCCTACGGCGACAACTACATCGCCTGGCAACTGGTCGAGACGGCGCCGGTGATGGAAAACGCGCCGAACGAACTGTCGCTGTACGCCACGGAGAGCTATTGGACGGACAACAGCAGCTTGCTGCGCCGCTTCACGATCCGGATCGATGGCTTCGTGTCGGTAAACGCGCCGATGGACGGGGGTGAGTGTGTCACGAAGCCGCTGATATTCGAGGGAAGCCAATTGGCGCTCAACTTCTCCACGTCCGCCGCCGGCAGCATACGCATCGAGATCCAGGACGCGGATGGCGTCCCCATCGAAGGGTTTACGTTGGCGGACGCGCCGGAGATCTTCGGCGACGCGCTCGAACGTGTCGCGCCGTGGAAGGAAGGCGGCGACTTGGCCGCCCTGGCCGGACGGCCGGTCCGTCTCCGGTTGGTCATGAAGGATGCCGACCTTTATTCGTTCCGGTTTGGGGAGTGATGCCATGCGCAAGATTCCTTCCGGGCTGCTTGGGATCGCGATGGTCCTGAGTGCGTTGGCTGGCGGAGCCCAGGAAGCAACGGGTGCGCCGGATGCATGCGCCGCGGCTCAGGGATTGACGGACAGCTTGCAGGCGCAATAGACTCGGAGGAAGACCATGCGAGACACCTTGGGAATCATGCTGATATCGCTCGCCATCGCCGCGGCCGCGGCGGGGCAGACGGTGGAATGGACGTACGCGCTCGATCAACCCGGCGCGGCGCCTACGTTGTATCCCAACGAGACGGCGTCCACCGGCGTGGTGATCACGAGTGGCTCGTCGGTGATCCTGCTCAACGGCGACGGAACGGTGGCGTGGGAGGCCAAGCTCGACGGCGCGGTGGCAACGCCCGCCACGGTAGCCAACATCGATGGAGGCAAGTCCACCGAAGTCCTCGTCGCTGTGGCCGGGGGGACTGTGGTTTGTCTGGACGCGTCCGGCCAAGAGCGCTGGCGGTACGCGTTTGACACGCCCGTCGGTGGGTTCAAGACGTTGGCTGTCGCTGATCTCGTAGACAGGCGGGGACTCGAGATCATCGTTGGCTTCGATGACGGATGGCTAAACTGTCTCGATGCACGGGGGAATCTCGTCTGGCGATTCTTCGGCGACAAGTTCCGCGCGGGCGGCGGCGTGGCCATAGCCGACGTGGACGCCGACGGCGCGCCTGAGATCGTGTACGGGACGGACAACGGGCACGTCTACTGTCTGTCGGCCTGGGGGGGGGTGAAGTGGCGGTATTCGGAACTCGCCCCTTACGGGCGTAGCGGGCCGAACGTGGCCGACCTCGACGGAGACGGCCGCGCGGAGGTTCTCATCACGCGCAGCAACGTGGGCAACGCCACATGTCTGATCGCGCTGGATGGGGCTACGGGCGCGTTCAAGTGGCGTACGCAAGATGTCATGCAAGGTTACGTGTCCAATGCCGTGGGCGATTTCGACGGCGACGGCACGTATGAAGTCATTCACACCGACAAGGGCAATCACGTGTATTGCGAGAACGCCGACGGCACGCGCCGGTGGACGGCGGAGCTGTCGGGACGCGGTATCTTCTGGGCGCCTTGCATAGCCGATTTCGATGGCGATGGCCGCCTCGAAGTCGCCACGGGGATGCGGGGCAAGGACGCGACCCGCAACGCCTGCTTCTACGTGTTGGGCGACGATGGGTCGGTAGAACACGCCCTCGACCTGGGCAGCGGCGCCAACGCCGCGCCCGCCGTCGGCGATATCGATGGGGATGGCGAACTGGAACTTATCGCTGTCACCGAAGGCCCGAACCAAGTCCAGGTGTTGACGTGGAACGCCTCCGGCCGCATCGCCTGGCCCTCTCTGCGCGGCAACTCGCGCATGACGGCAAACATGGGCTTTCCGATGGGCTCGGCTCAGCCAGCGCCGGAGCGAGCGGCCGAGGCCGATGAGCGGCGAGCCGTGCTCGGGCAGAACGTCTGGTCTCTCGATCTCGATACAGCATCGACCCAGGACGCTCTTGTTGAGGTCGCCATCCGCGCGCGTGCCGACGCGGATGACGTTGAGCCCGCGCACGAGATTCGCACGGTAGACGTCCCGCCGGGAGCCCTGTCAACCGACGTGCCCGTCCGGCTGACGTCGAGCGGACCGAACAGCGTGTCCATCCGGTATTGTCCGTCCAGCGGCGCCCCGTGGCAGTCGCTCCTCGCCGCACAGGTTACCCCCGAACCCGCCGACTTCTGCGATTTCGATGGCGTGGCCGCGCAGTACCAGACCGCACTGGAAACGGCACGCGTTTCCGGAGCAGACACGGCCTCCCTTCGAGCCGGATTCGCCGCGTTGCGCGCGGAACGCGACCTCGTGCGCGAGATGACTGGTTCCGACGCGCCGATGGAGGATATCGCCGAAGCAGCCGGCCAGCTACGTGATCGCGCCGCCGCGTTCACCGGCCTTACCGCCTTCCTCGCGCGAGCATGGCGAGCGGGCGAGCGGGCAGGGCACTTCGCCGTCTGGAAGGATGTGAATCCCTGGGACACATTTGATCCCACCGCCATAGCTTCGGCGAACGGCGAATGCGAAGCGATCGCGCTGTCGGCCTACCAGAACGAATTCGAGAACGTGGCGTTGACGTTACGCAATCTCACCACGGAACCCTTCGACGTTCGCTGCATGTTCATGGAGCCAGGGCTCGGACAGGAACGCCCCAAGGGCGAAGACCCCGAGGCGCGGGCGCATGTGACGCTGCGGCGTGTAGTGCCGGTGGCGACGGCGATGAGCGATCGGGTGTTCGACGCGTTGCCAGAGTTGGATCGTTCGCGGGCGTTCACATTGCCCGTAGGCGAGGCGAGGCAGTTGTGGATCGAGATCGATACGCGCGGGCTCGAACCGGGCGAGTATGAATGGAACCTGTATCTCGGCAGCCTCACGAAACCGCCCACGATCCGCGTCGTGCCGTTGCGCATCGAGGTATGGCCGGTCGCGTTGCCGTTGGACGTGTTCGCGAAGATGAACTGGGATCGGTTCGACGCGGGCACGGTGTCGGACCAAGCCGTGCGCGACATGATCGACCACAACATCTCCGTGATCTACGGCCCCGGCCTGCCGGGGGTTCCGGTCGACGCCGATGGCAATCTCGCCGGGGAGGTCGATTGGACCCGCTTCGACGAGACGCTCGCACGGGTACCCAAGCACTTCACGATGCTGTGGGGCGCGCCGCCCGCACGCCGATGGCCCGAGAGCGTCGCTCCCGAGGAAGACAGCGACGTCTACATCAACGGCATCCGCACCGCCATCCACGCCATGGCCGATCACCTCGAAGCACGCGGGTTCGGCTATGACCAGTGGGCCTTCTATCCCATCGACGAGCCGTGGAACACGGGCTTCCAGGAGATTCCCCATCTGAAACACTTCTGCGAAACCATCAAACGCGCCGAACCGCGCGCGCAGAACTACACCGACCCGGCGGGACTGGTGCGGGTCGAGTACCTCGACGAATTCAAGGACCTGATCGACATCTGGCAACCCGAGTTGAACCTGCTCAAACGCGACCCCGCGCTGGTGGCGTGGTTCCAGCAACACGCCAAACGCTTCTGGGCCTATGAAGCCCCCGGCCCCGCCAAAGACTGGAAGCCCCTCGGCCATTACCGCGGCTACGGTTGGCTGGCGTGGCACTTCGGACTCGAAGGGCTGGGCTACTGGGTCTACCGCGGCGTGGACGTGTGGTGGCCGGTATCGGGGTGCGACTACTCGGCCGTCTACCAGACCAACGACGAGGTCGTACCGTCACGCCGATGGCAGGCCGATCGCGACGGTGTCGAGGACTACCGCGCCTTCTACGTCCTCTCTCAGGAGATCGCACAAGCCCGCAAAGACGGACGCACCGCCGACGCGGACACCGCCGAAGCGCTCATCGAGAAGGCCCTCGACGAAGTCGTTCGCTGGCAGATCGGCAGTATCGACGAGATCACGCGCATGACGCGCGACTACGAGATTGATTTCGACCTGCTGTGCGACTACCGTACTCGCATCGCCGAAGCCATCATGAGGCTTCGGGAGAAACACAAGCGATAGAGGCGCACGGCATGCCCTACAAGATGATTCAAGTCGGCGCCGGCGGTTTCGGCGCTGAATGGTGCCGCGACTTCCTGCCACCCAACGTGGCGGACGGTCTCGTCGAAGTCGTCGCGGCGGTGGACGTGAACCCCGACGCGCTGGCGAACGCCCGCGAAGGACTGGGCCTGCGCGAGGATCAGTGTTACAGCGATCTCGACAAAGCCTTCGCCGAGAACCCGGCCGACTTCTGCACCATCGTAGTGCCGCCCGCGTTTCATGAACGCGTGGCCGACGCGGCACTCGCCCACGACATGCACATCCTCTCCGAGAAACCCATCGCCGACACGCTGGAGGCTTCGGTGCGTATCGCGGCGAAGGTGCGCGCGGCAGGCAAGAAGATGGGCGTCACCATGAGCCATCGGTTCGACCAGGACAAGACGACGCTGCGCGAGGAATTGCGTTCCGGCCGCCACGGCCGCCTCGACTATCTCGTGTGCCGGTTCACGTGCGACTGCCGCCAGTTTGGGTCGTGGGGCGCGTTCCGTCACGAGATCCCCGACTCGCTCCTCATCGAAGGCGCCGTTCACCATCTCGACATCCTCGCCGACCTCGCCGACGCGGAGGGCGACACCCTCTACGCGCAGACCTGGAATCCGCCGTGGGGCGAGTTCAAAGGCGACTCGCAGGCGCTGGTAACGCTGAGCTTCGGCAACGGCGTCCGCGGGTTCTATGAAGGCGCCAAGACCAACGCGGTCGGCCTGAACGGTTGGTGCGAGGAGTACTTCCGGGCCGAGTGCGAAGGGGCGACGCTCGTGCTCAACACGCGCCGTCTGGAACGCTTCGCCTACGACCCCACGCGCCAGTGGGCCAAGGGCGTCGAGGGCGGGGGCGAGACCGTTCCGCTCATCGAACAGCCCAAATGGGCCAACACGTGGCTCATCGAGAGATTCGTACGCTGGCTCGACGGCGGACCGCCTATGGAAACCAATGTCGAGGACAATTTGCAGTCCGTGGCGCTCGTGTTCGCCGCCGTCCAGAGCGCGCGCACCGGGCAGCCCGTGAAAGTCCAGGAACTGCTCGAGCAGACGAAGAAGGACATGACATGACGTCCCGCGAGATCGTGAGCCGCGCCATTGAGCCGACCGGCCGCGCGCGCGTTCCGATCTCTATAGCCGCGTCTTCAGTTCCTCGTAGCGGAAAAGGCGGTTGAATTCGAGCAGTCCCGACAGCGCCCGGGAGTACACGCGCACGCCCAGCTCTTCGAGAATCGCGACGGGGTTGAGCCCGCCGATCACGACCGCACCCACGCAGCCCTCGCTAACGGGGATACCGAACAACGGCTGCGCCGCGTGGCCGATCTTCATGAAACCGCCCAGGCCCACCTGCGCCAACTGTTCCGCCAAGTCAACGACGAGGCCCCGGCTCTCAGCGGGGATCTCGCGGAAACTCGCGCCGATGCGTCCGTCGCCCGACGAGATCGCGCCCAGGTAATCGGTCATGCGGCTACCAATGAACACCTCCAGTGGATCGATGCTGGTGCCGTCGTAGTTGATGATCTCCAGGAAGCGCGTCGGCTCGCCGGCGCGCAGTTCGAGCAAGCCCCCGAAGCGCGAGTGCGTCGGCACGCCGTGCTTGAGCAGCACGCCGTTGAGCGTGATCGAACACACCGAACAGAAACCGATCATGTCGTCAGGCACCGTGATGTCGCCGATGTGTTCGCCCGGTTCGAGCAGCCCGGCGAGGTAGCCCATGGCATGCCCCGCTTCAAATACCCGGCACATTTTGTCGACGCACCGCTTCAACTGGTCCGGCTTCACGAATGACGTGTTGACCACCACCGTTCCTGTCCGCGTCGCGAGGTCGAACCCCATGCGGTACGTCATCTGGTCGATCTTCACCGACAGGAATCCCACGCGCGCCAGGGCCTGAGAAGCGCTCAGCTCCACCTCTCCCATCTCCGTAATGCTGCGCCCGCGCCTGCCATGGTTCCGTGTCAGCCCCGCCTCGTCGAGTCCTTGCAGATACAGTCTGACCGTCCTTGCGCTGAGGTCGCAGCTCTGCTTGGCAAGCCTCTCCACTATGCGCGCGCTGCTGAGGGTGCCGCCGCTACGCTTGAGTACGCTGAGAATCGCCAGTTTTCGCTCTGCTCTCTTGTCGTCAATCATCCTTCAGCCTTTCACGAATCGGGATACTGTCGCCACAGTGCGTTCTGGATCCTGCCAGACGGATCGAGGTGAGTCAACAAGCAGCGATTCTGTGCGTTGACGCACCTTCTTCCCGGTTCGGTCCGCGAAGCGCTTGGGTTGGTCTCTTGCCAGAATCCGGCCCAGTTAGGGTTGGTCTATCTGGCATGCCTTGCCAGATAGACCATGACACGCACGCTAGAATACATTATAAGGCTTGACATTTCCGCCTCTTCTGTAGTTTTATTGGCAGTACGTGTCCAATTTATTGGCCGCATACTGCCGGATTGCGAATCAGAGTATGCCGCCAAACGTAGCGCCGAATGGGGCTCATGGGGCGTTTCCCGTGTCCTTGGGGCCACCCGGTGGGGAGAATGGAAACATGGATTTGGCAAGGGTGGATGCAATCCTGGAAGGCAGGGGCTCGGAGCCTTTTGATGTGATGGAGGTCCTCCAGGATATCCAGGAGGAGTTTCGGTATTTGCCCGAAGACGCCATGCGTCAAACGGCCGAGATCCTCCAAGTGCCGCTCATCGAAGTGTTCCGACTGGCGAACTTTTATAAGGCGTTTTCACTCAAACCGCGTGGCCGACATCTGATAACGGTGTGCACGGGCACGGCATGCCATGTCCAGGGCGCGCGCAAGCTTGGCGACCAAGTACTTGGTCAGCTCAAAGTGGGGCCGGGGGAGACCACGCAGGACGGCGCGTTTACGGTTGAAACCGTGAATTGCGTTGGGGCGTGTGCCTTGGCCCCGGTGGTCATCATAGATGGTGAGTACTATGATCATATGACGCCCAAAAAACTTCGTAAGTTGATCTCGAGGATTCGCAAAGTAGACGCGCAAGAAGAGGAGACCAGAACCAATGCCTAGGCTAGGCAACCTAGATGACCTTGCGGCGTTGTGCGACGCACTTGGCAGCAAACGCGAGCAGAGCACGCGGACGGTCACGATGTGTGCGGGCACGGCGTGCAGAGCGTGCGGCTGTCTGCCCGTAGCCGAGGCGGTTGAGGCCGAGATCGAGAAGCAGGGACTTTGCGGCGAAGTGTTGTTCCGGACCACCGGGTGCCACGGCTTCTGCGAACAAGGGCCGCTCGCGATCATCGAACCGGGAAACATCTTCTACGCAAAACTCAAAGTCGATGACGTCGAGGAACTGGTTTCGCAGACCCTCAAGGAGAACCAAGTCGTTGAACGTCTCCTCTACACGGATCCGGTTTCCGGCGAGAAGGTGCGGACGGAGGACGCGATTCCCTTCTACGCGTCTCAGACGCGGGTCCTGCTCGGCGACAACACAAAGCTCTCTCCGGAGAACATTGATGAATACCTGTCACTAGGCGGATACACGGCTCTCGCGAAAACCCTTACGTCCACTTCGCCCGGCGACGTAGTCTCTACGGTCCAGGCCTCCGGTTTACGCGGACGCGGCGGTGGAGGCTATTCGACGGGGCGCAAGTGGGAGCAGTGCAGGCAAGCGCCGGGGGAGGAGCACTACGTCATATGCAACGCGGACGAGGGAGACCCTGGCGCATACATGGACCGCTGCCTGCTTGAGGGCAACCCACACGCAGTTATCGAGGGCATGGCCATCGGCGCGTACGCGATTGGGGCTCGGCAGGGTTTCGTATATGTGCGCAAGGAGTACCCTCTAGCCGTGCGTCATGTCGAGGGCGCAATCGAACAGGCGCATGAGTACGGGCTTCTCGGAGACAATATCCTCGGCACGGATTTCTCGTTTGACGTCAAGGTCGTGCACGGTGGCGGCGCATTCGTTTGCGGAGAGTCAACGGCCCTTATGGCATCGCTGGAAGGCAAGGTAGGTGAACCACGAGCAAAGGACGTGCACACCGTCGAACACGGCTATCTCAACCAGCCCACGTGTTTGAACAACGTCGAGACTTGGGCAAACGTCCCGAAAATCATTACCAACGGAGCCGAATGGTTTGCGCAAAAGGGTACCCAGAACAGCAAAGGCACGAAGATCTTCGCCTTGACCGGGCAGGTCAAGAACACGGGCCTTGTCGAAGTGGAGATGGGTGCATCGTTGCGTGAGGTCATCTTCGACATTGGCGGCGGCCCCCAAAACGGTCGCGCCATCAAGGCCGTTCAAACCGGAGGTCCGTCAGGCGGGTGTTTGCCTGAGTCCGAGTTCGACTTGGCGGTGGACTTCGACGAGCTATACGAAGCCGGCTCGATGATGGGTTCGGGCGGCATGGTAGTCATGGACGATTCGGCATGCATGGTCGATGTCGCCAAGTACTTCTTAACGTTCTTGCAGGATGAGTCCTGTGGCAAGTGTTTGACGTGCCGCATCGGCATCAGCCGCATGCTCGATATTGTCACCGATGTCTGTGAGGGCTGTGGCACGCCGGAACAACTTGATCTGCTCGAGGACCTGGCGTGGACCGTGTCGGTGGGGTCGTTATGCGCCCTTGGTAAGACGGCGGCCAATCCGGTGCTGTCCACCCTCAAGTACTTCCGCGAGGAATACGAGGCGCACATTGAACAAGAGAGCTGTCCCGCGGGTGTCTGCCCAGCGTTGATCCACTACACGATAGACGAAGACACCTGCAACAACTGTGGTCTTTGCGCACAGAACTGTCCCTACGAGGCGATCTCGGGAGACAAGGAGTCCGGTTACCGCATAAACGGTGAAATCTGCACGCGGTGCGGCATCTGCGTGGAAAGCTGCAATAAAAAGGCCATCGTCAAGAGCTGAGGAGTCGGTCATGCCGGAAATGGTGACACTGGCAATAGATGAACAAGAGGTCGAAGTCGAGGAGGGCACAAACGTTCTCGCCGCGGCGCTCGGGGCAGGCATCTGCATCCCGAACCTGTGCTACCTGCCGGGGCTCAAACCCACGGGGGCCTGCCGGGTCTGCATCGTCGAGGTCGAGAAAAACGGACGCACGAAAATGACCGCGTCGTGCACGCTCGAGGCCAAAGACGGAATGGTGATCCACGCGCATTCGGAAAACGTGCTGCGCGCGCGGCGGAACATTGTCGAGCTGCTCGTAGCCGAAGCGCCCGAGTCGGAGGTGCTGCAGGTGCTCGCCGAACGGATCGAAGTGGAGGATGTGCGCTATCCCGAACGCGACAACGATTGCATCCTTTGCGGGCGCTGCGTGACGGCCTGCGCCGAGATCGCCGCAACCGGGGCAAAGGGCTCGATAGGCCGGGGCATGAACAGGCATATCGGCTTGCCCTTCTACAACGAAGAGTACTGCCAGAAGTGCTATGAGTGCCGCGAGCGGTGTCCGATGGAGATCGCGCCGCAGTCGCGCCGAGATCCATGTGGCGTCTGCGGATCGGAGTTGTCGAAGAATGAGGATCTGATTCCTGAGATGTGTGGGGACTGTGAACTCGACTGACCCGGTTGTTTGGAATGTCGAGAGAATGATCGTATGGAAGGGGCCTCTTGGGAGGCGCAACCAGCACGTTGAGGAGATGTGACGATGAATCTGCAACGACCCAATGCGAACGATTGTACAGAAACTGAAAACAGATCGCCAAACGTCAACCCCCAGTCTGGACTTTGCACACGGTGCATTGATGGCTGCAAGGGAATGTGCGAAGTGTACAAGTCCTCGTTCCGCAGCCGAGAGGTCATCTACCCCGGACCGTTCGGCACGCTCACGGCCGGCGCCGACAAGGAATATCCGGTCGATTATTCGCACCTTAACATCATGGGCTACGCCCTTGGCGCGGAAGGCCTTCCGGAAGGCGTCCCGGCGGATCCGGACCATGCCCGCTTCCCCGACGTCAACACGGAGACGGAATTCGGCTGCGAGAACAAAATCAAGATGAAGATACCCGTGTTCACAGGCGCCCTCGGTTCGACAGAAATCGCCCGGAAGAACTGGGAGCATTTCGCCATTGGCGCGGCGATCAGCGGCATCACTCTGGTCTGCGGCGAGAACGTCTGCGGTATTGATCCGGAGCTTGAGCTGGATAGCAACGGCAAGGTCAAGAACGCACCGGATATGAAACGCCGCGTCGAGACGTATCGCAAGTATCGTGAGGCCCCGTACGGCGACATCCTCGTACAGATGAATGTCGAGGACACCAACTTCGGCGTGGCCGAATACGTGGTCGGCGAACTGGGCGTGGAGACGGTCGAGTTAAAGTGGGGCCAGGGCGCCAAGTGCATCGGCGGCGAGATCAAGGTCGATACGCTTGAGCGCGCACTCGAACTGCAGAAGCGCGGCTACGTAGTCACGCCGGATCCCTCGATCGAGGCCAACCGTGCGGCCTTCAAGGACGGCGCCATCAAAGAGTTCGAGCGCCACAGCCGCTTGGGCTTCATCGATCAGGAAGGCTTCATGAATGAAGTCCAGCGCCTGCGCGATCTGGGGGCCAAGCGCGTCACACTCAAGACGGGCGCCTACGCCATGCGCGAGCTGGCCATGGCCCTCAAGTGGGGCTCGGACGCGAAGATCGATCTACTCACCATCGACGGTTCGGGCGGCGGCACCGGCATGAGCCCGTGGCGGATGATGGAAGAGTGGGGCATCCCGACGTTCTACCTGCAGTGCATGACGAACGAGTTGTTGGGCATGCTGGCCGAGCAGAGCGCATACATTCCCGATATCGCCATCGCCGGCGGGTTCTCGACCGAGGATCACATCTTCAAGGTTCTGGCGATGGGCGCGCCGTACACCAAGGCCGTCTGCATGGGGCGCGCGATGATGATCCCCGGCATGGTGGGCAAGAACATCGAGCAGTGGCTCGCGGACAAGAAGCTGCCCAGAGAGCTCAAGCCGTTTGGCACGAGCAAGGAAGAGCTGTTCGTGTGCTACGAAGAAGTCAAAGCCAAGTACGGCGCGGACGCCGACTCGTTCCCGCTGGGCGCCATCGGCGTGTACAGCTTCAGCGAGAAGCTCAGGGTCGGTCTCCAGCAGCTCATGGCTGGTGCGCGCCGTTTCCGCGTCGACTGTATCCAGCGCAACGATCTGTGCGCCCTCACCGAAGACGCCGCCAAGCTCAGCGGTATCCCCTACGTGATGGACGCCTACCGCGCCGAGGCCATGGAAGTCATGAAGGGCTAGGAGATTCGGACCAAGTCTAGCACCGAGATTGATACAGCGATGGTCGGGCCATCGTCTTTCTTCCTGCCGACACGCCGGCATGAGGCTTGGCGCAACGAAGCCGTGAGGAACACCCTCTACCTCGCCCTGTTTCCACGCGTGAAGGCAGTCTGCTCGACCGCTCCTTCTTTGAGCATTCGGACAACAAGCTCTCGTTCCTCTTGCCCGATGCGGCGGAGTATGCTTCCGTGGTACGCGTGATCGACGCCCAAGACGTGGCGGAGTTGGGGCACATTTGTGTGCGTGCCGACACGATCAACCAGCTCGCGCTCTGCTACCCGGAGAACCCAAGGCGGTAGCGGCCAGCCACTCGCTTGCTTGCTGGATTGCCGTTAACTGACCACCCTCCTCATCGGCGACGTGCGAATGAGCAATTGGTAGCTGAGGATGCGGATCGCGCACAGGACGAACAGTGAGATCCGCACGGCTACCTCGGATTGGGCAAGTACGCCGTACAGGGCCATCATGATCAGCATCATGATGATCCGTCCCGCCGCGAGCGGGATTTCCCAGGCGCAGAGGTACTCGATCCGTTGCGCGGGATTCTCGACGGACTCGGAGATGATATCCAACCGCAGGCCGGTGTGAGGTATGCCAAACAGGGGCTGGGCGATGGAACGCAGCAGTCCGAATAGGACCAGCGTGACCACGCTGAGTTTGAACGCCATCAGCGCGCCCGCCGCCACCAGCAGGATCACGCCCCACCGCATGAAGGTGCGGCGGTTCCGGGGAACGAGCGCGCTTCCTACGAAAAACGGCACAACAATGACGGCGATACTCTGGAAGGCCGCATACGCGCCCACGCTGAGTTCGTCACCCGTCTGTATATACATCAACAGCGTCAGCAGAAACGCAAAGATTGTGAACGAACCCGACATCGACGCCGAAGCGAGCATCACGAGCCGCCAGTCCCGGTGTTCAGATCCCGGGAACAAGGCCCGGCGAAGATGGAACGGCCGCCGCTCGTTGTCGGGCGGCATGAGGAAACTGAGCGCAAAGCTCAGCAGAAACAGCAGCACCACGACACCGAAGACGAGGTGGTATCCCTCGCGCGGTTCGCTGGCGAAACGGATAATGAACCCCGCCGCGACCGGGGCCAGCAATTTCACGATGCCCGTGGTCCCATGAAGCAGTCCGAAGTAGTACTCTCGCTTCCCGGCCGCCGACACGTCGTAGTTGAGCGTGTTGGCTCCCGCCCAGTAACAGCCCCACGTGACCCCCTGCAGCGCCCCCAGCCACAGGGCGTACTCCGGCGACCGCTCGCGCAACACCAGGAACGTGGCGTACAACACCGCGTGCAACACCAGACCCAGCCGGTACACGTGCAACCGGTCGCGCGCCTGCGAGTACCAGCCCGACAGCAGAAAGAACACCGGCGTAACCACAAACAGGGCCAGGTAATAACTGTAGATCACCCCGAGATCCTGGCTGTTTATCCAGAGGTACACGCTCACGAACACCGAACACAGCGCGGCCGCGGTGCTGTATACGGCGGAAAGACTGAGGGCGACCCAAGCGCCCGGAAGCAGACGGTGTTTGCTCATGAGCCCGCAAGCCTACTTCACGCAAGGGGCGCGTGTAAAGGAGCACGTCAATCTCCGCAATCGCCTCCTGATTCCGCCGTGCGCGTTAGGAGGCGATTGCGGACCGGCAAGCGGGCGTCCCGTTGTCTCAAGTGAAAAATCTATCCGAGAAATGGACATTGAAGCCGCTCGCGGGTGGCAGTTATGATAGAGTCTCGCGCAAGGCGCAGTTGAGCGGCGTTCTTGCACGTCAGACAGTTCGAGGCTGCAAGTATGAGACTTCCGGGAGACCTCACATGACCAAACGTAGACTCATGATTCTCATCGGCGCGCTGTGCGCCGTCGCGATACTCGTGTTCGTCAACCAAGCCAAACCCGCGCGTTTGGCGGCGGCGACGCTGGACCGCACCGCCCAGGTGCAGCAGCGTCTTGCCGCGATTGACGCACGCGGCGACGCCATCGTCTTGGCGCAAGGCACCGGCGCCAAGGAGGAGGAGAAGGCCGCGGCGGACGACGCGCCCATGCCGAATGTGTTCCGCGTGCGGTACGACACTTCGAAGGGGCCGGTGGTCATCGAACTGCACAAAGAGTGGGCGCCCAACGGCGTTGCCCGCTTCTACGAACTGGTGAAGATGGGGTTCTTCGACGGGTGCCGTTTCTTCCGTGTGGTCACCAAGCCCAAGCCATTCGTGGTGCAGTGGGGCATCCCCGGCGAACCCAAGCTCGCCAAGAAATGGAACAACCGCACCATCAAGGACGACAAAGTGATGAAGACGAACGCCGTCGGCACCGTCACGTTCGCGGCGGGACGAGCGCCCAATTCGCGCTCGACACAGTTGTTTATCAACCTCGGCGACAACAAATTCCTGGACGGCATGGGCTTCGCTCCCATCGGCTATGTGGTCGAAGGCATGGAGATCGTCCGTCAGTTCAACGACGAGTACCAGGAAAAGGTCACCGATCGGCAAGGCGACATCGTGAGCAAAGGAAACGCGTGGCTGGACGAGGCCTTCCCCGGACTGGATTACGTCAAGAAGGCCACGATTGTGAAATAGGCGCGCGTCGCGCGGGAGCTTCGGCCTCCGCGCGGAGAGGAGATGGACTATGTCGCAGACGCTTCGGTGGGGCATCTTGAGTACCGCCAACATCGGCCGTTCGTTGATTCGGGGGATCGGGTTGAGCGAGGGAAATTGCGCGCAGGGCGTGGCGAGCCGTGAATGGACACGGGCCAACGAGTGGGCCAAGGAGCATGGCATCCCGCGCGCGTTCGGCTCGTATGAGGAACTGCTCGCCTCGAACGAGATCGACTGCATCTACAACCCGTTGCCCAACAGCATGCACGCCGAGTGGACGATCAAGGCCCTCGAGGCGGGCAAGCCGGTGCTGTGCGAGAAGCCCTTCGCCGTGGATGCGGCCGAGGCGCGCGAGATGGTGGCGGCCGCCAAACGGACGGGCGTGTTGTTGGCGGAGGCTTTCATGTACCGCTTCCACCCGATGTACGACGAGGTTCTGAAGGTGATCGCGTCGGGATCGATCGGCGAAGTGGTAACGATCCGCAGTTCGTTTACGTTCCGCATGACGGACCGCGGCAATATCCGCTGTTCGGGGCCGTTGGCAGGCGGCTCTTTGATGGATGTGGGCTGCTACTGCGTCAACTTGGCGCGTCGTATCGCGGGTTGCGAGCCGGTCAGGGCCCAGGCCTTGGAACGCCGTACCACGGTCGACGACACGCTGCTGGGCAGCCTCGAGTTCCCCAACGGCATCCTGTCGCAATTCGAGTGCAGCATCGAGAATTTTCCCCGCAGCCGCGCCGAGATCGCAGGCACCGAAGGCATGATCGCGATCGATTCCCCGTGGTTTCCCGGCGAGGAACAGGCGCAGTTCGAGCTGCGCCGCGGCGAGCACTGCCAGACGATCACGACGCCGGGCGCGAACAACTACCAACTCGAGGTCGAGGATTTCGAGGCGGCTTACCGCACGCACCGTCCCCCGCGTTGGACGCCCGACGACGCCGTCGCCAACATGGCCGTGCTCGACGCGCTGTATGCGTCCGCGCGTGAGGGCGAGGTGGCAAAGATCTAGGGGGGGCTGTCCGGACCCCTAGCCCCGCATCGTTTTCAAACGTTCTGCCGCGAGCACGTATCTGCTCCTGTCAGAATGCCGCCGAGGCGCTCACCTGAAGGCGCCGAAGGGCAAACAGCGAGGCGATCATGTTCCATGGTTGGGCTTTGGCGCTGAAGAACATCTTCTTGCCGCTGTTCTGCAAGCAGTGCGGTTCCCGTCTGCTTACGGAGGAGAACGGTTTTTTCTGTCCGACCTGCTGGGAACTCAGTCCGCGCGTGGAGCGTCCGTTTTGTGTGGTCTGCGGGCGTCCGCATCCGGGGGCGGTGGGCTTGGGGACGCGGTCGAATTTCGCGTGCGCCGAGTGCCGCGACCGGAAGCAGCGGCCGTATGGACGCATCTATGGGGCCGCCGTGTACGACGGGACGGTGGCCGATGCGATCAAGTTGCTGAAGTTTTTGGATCGGGAGCGCCTTGCGCGTCCGCTGGGGGATCTCATGGGGGAGTTTGCCCGGCGGGAACTCGACTGCGAGGCGTACGATTACCTCGTTCCCGTTCCGCTGCACAGAGTGCGCGAACGCGAGCGCGGGTTCAACCAGTCGCGGCTGCTGGCGACGGAACTTCTACCTGTTTTCCCCAATGCGCGGCTGGATGAGTCGCTGTGGCGGATCCGGCCGACGCGCGTTCAGAGCCGGGCGTCGAGTTCGCAGGAACGGCGGGCGAATGTGGTGGGTGCGTTTGCCGTTCGTGGCGATCGGTTGACGGGGGGGCGTGTGTTGTTGGTGGACGACGTGGTGACGACGGGGGAGACGATTTCGGAATGCGCGTCCGCGCTGAAGCGTGCGGGGGTGGCGCAGGTGGACGTGCTGGCCACGGCGTTGGCGATCCCGGGTGGCGGCGTAGTGCGCTAGCGGGCCGATGGGTTACAATGGATACAGGCACTCTGCAAAAGGAAGGGAGTACGTGATGACGGAGATGAAAGCGTGTTTCGGCCAGTGCGCCAATATGTCGATCCGGTACCGCAACCAAACGAAAAAGCACTGGCTGTATGTGGATCAGGAGAAGTGGCCGGAGTGCGACGAGTGCCCGCTCTTCACGAAGTGCATGTTCTTGCGGTACAACCAAACTATCAAGGATCTGATCGAGTTGATCGATGCAACCGGAGCGCACGACCCACGGCCCAAAATCGGCTGACAGGGCGGTTGTCTCCGGCGTCACGTTACTTGATGTCGGCCCTGAGCCAGCCCAGCAGGCCCTGTATGCCTACTATCTTGCGCACGGCCACGTGGTCAAAGTGGAGTGTCTGAAGCTTCTTCTTGGCTTCTTCTTCGCTTGTCGCGACAATAGTTCCTGTTTCCGTATGATCTTCGCGTGATTGTGCCGTGTACTTGAACACTGTCACAGCCCTGTCCTCCATCGTGCGAGTCTGTCTCGTGTTAGTAATAATTGCAGACAAAATCAGGGATCAAATTCTGATCTCGCACTGGACAAACACTCATGCACGCGCCAAGGACGTGAATGTTTGTAACCTATGTCACAAAACTTACCACAACGAATACTGACAATCAAGTGAAAAGTATGTCAAGTTTCTACTGGGCGGGGCTTACTCGAATTTCGGACTTTGGGCCAAATTCCTCTACTGCTACAACCAACTGCTACAACCGGGACGTGGAAGCGCGACGCGGATTGGGCTCGGTTGTACGAGCGGTTGGACAGGAGTAGGATTGATTCATGCCGTCAGACCTTTTCGAACATGCCGCGGCCGAACGGCTGCGCAGTGAGGCGCCACTTGCGCGGCGCGTGTCTCCGCGCACGCTGGACGAGGTGGCGGGCCAGGAAGCCACCCTCGGGCCGGGCAAGATCCTGCGCCGGGCGATCGAGGCGGACCGGATCACGTCGCTGATCCTGTACGGCCCGCCGGGTTGCGGCAAGACGGCGCTGGCGCGGGTCATCGCGATGCGCACGAAGGCGGCGTTCGAGGCGCTGAACGCGGTGACTTCGGGGGTGAAGGACTTGCGGATCCTGCTGGACGCGGCCAAACAGCGGCAGATCCACGAGCAACGTCAGACGATCGTGTTTGTGGATGAACTACACCGGTTCAACCGGGCCCAGCAGGACGCGTTGTTGCCAGCGGTGGAGAATGGGCTGATCCGATTGATCGGAGCAACGACGGAGAATCCATTTTTCTCGGTGGTAGCCCCGCTGCTGTCGCGTTCGCAGATCTTCGAGTTCAAGCGGTTGGAAGAGGCCGACCTCGTGGGGTTGTTGAAGCGGGCGATGGCGCACCCGAACCGGGGCTTCCCGGAGCTTGAGGTGCGCGTGGACGACGCGGCGCTGACGCACATCGCCGTGTACGCCGAAGGGGATGCGCGGCGGGCCCTGAACGCGTTGGAGATCGGCTTGCTGACCACGCCGCCGGTGGAGGGCACGATCCACATCACGCTGGCGGTGGCCCAAGAGTGCATCGAGAAGAAAATGCTCCACTACGACGGCACGGGGGACGAGCACTACGACGCGGCGTCGGCCTTCATCAAGAGCATGCGGGGCACCGACCCGGACTCGGCGTTGTACTGGATGGCGCGGATGCTGGAGGCGGGGGAGACGCCGCGCTTCATTGCGCGCCGGGTGTGCATCTGTGCATCGGAGGATGTGGGCAACGCGGATCCGATGGCGCTGGTAGTGGCGACGGCGGCCTGGCAAGCGTGCGAGTTCATCGGACTGCCCGAGGCGCAGATCATCCTGGCACAGGCGGCCACGTATGTCGCCTGCGCGCCGAAGAGCAACGCGGCGTGCGTCGGCATCGGCGAAGCGGTGAGGGATGTCCGGGAGAAGAAGACGATTGCGGTGCCGAAACACCTGCAAGATGCCCATTATCGCGGTGCGGGCCGCCTGGGACGCGGTAAGGGGTATCAGTACGCCCACAATGGCGAGGACGGCTATGTCGTTCAAGATTACGGCGTGGCGCGGGGGACATATTACCATCCGGTCGACCGGGGCAAAGAGGCCGAATTCAAGCAGCGCCTGGAGGAATTCGATTCCCGATCCGAGGATATGCCGCGGGACTGACGGCCCGTTCTGCTCAGGCGAGCGAACCTTTCCGGGGGATGACGGCTCCTAAGGGTGATGAAGGAGGATGGAGCCATCGACGCTGCTGAGCCACTTGCGCAATTGCTGGCCCGCTGCCGTGCCCGCGACGAAGCGGCGGTGGTGGTGCTTGTTGGGCGGTTCCAGCCGGGGGGCTCGTGATCTGGCGAGGGCGTGGTTGAAAGACGGGGCGTTGGCCGAGGACGCGGTTCAGGAGGCGTTCGTGACGGCGCTGGCGCGGCTGGACCAACTGCGCCGTTCGTTTGCGCTGCCGGACGGAGGAAACGTGAACGTGTGCGTGGCGCGATCCCGGGGGGACTACACGGTGACGGCGATCGTGTCGGGTCCGGTTATCCTGAGTGTCGAGCGCATCGCGCTGCCGGACGCCGTCGTTGAGGCATTGTCTTCGGGCAGCGGGCTGGTGGTTTTCTCTGGACTGCCGGGTTCGGGGAAGACGACGGCCGGTTACAGCGCGGTGGACCACGTGAATGCTCACACGCGTTGCCACATCTGCACCGTGGAGGATCCCGTCTGGGTGCAGATTCCGCCAAAACAAGCGTTGGTGCAGCAGCGGGAGGTGGGTGTGGACGTGCCGACCGCGCTGGCGGGCATTCACGCGGCGATGGGGCAGGATCTGGACGTGCTCTTCATCGGGGAGATCACAGGATTGGAGGAGTTGCAAGCGTGCATTACCACAGCCGAGACGGGGCATCTCGTGATTACGGTGATGCACGCGGCGACGCCGGAAGACGCGGTGCAGCGGATGATCGACGTATTCCCGGAGGAGTTGAGGGGGGTGGCGTGCAGGGCGTTGGCTGGCTCGCTGCGGGCGGTCTGCGCGCAAGTACTCGTGCCGGCGGTGAAAGGGGGCCGGGTGGCTGCGTACGGAGTGATCGTGCCGGATGCGGAAATGCGGGAGGCGATCGCGGAGGGGCGCGATTTTCGAGCGCGGCACACGCCATGGCCCGAAGGATGCCGGACACTGGCGGAAGATATTGAGCGTCTTCGTATAGAGGGGATCATCCCGGACGAGGCCGCGCGGGACGCGCTGGCGCGGATGAACGGATAGACTGATGGCACGGCACGAATACGCCCGGCCGCGCAGTCAGGTCGAATCGCGGATGATCAGGATATGTGGGGATTATGCGGGGCGAACCTGCTGTGCCTCGGGTCCCTTGCGGCCTTCGCCGACTTCGTATTCGACGCGTTGGTCGTCGACGAGGGTCTGATCGGGGGTTTGCACGTTGGAACGGTGTACAAAGATGTCGCCACCGTCATCATCGGGCTTGATGAATCCGAAACCCTTATCTGCGTTGAAGAACTTGACCGTACCTGTAGCCACAATACTCTCCTTTTGTCCCACGCTTGAAGCGCGGGCATGCTCCTGCTATCGAAGGCAGTATAGGGTAGCAGGCCCGCATGTTCGAATCAAGCATAAGAATAGGCCGAGTCATTTGCGAAAATCAGAAGTTATGTTCTGCGGGTAGCTTAGGAGT
The DNA here is from genome assembly GCA_011682535.1 of Nitrospiraceae bacterium. Classification (GTDB taxonomy): domain Bacteria; phylum Hydrogenedentota; class Hydrogenedentia; order Hydrogenedentales; family SLHB01; genus JAACEL01. The sequence goes on from JAACEL010000019.1 coordinate 23,855, forward strand.
TTACCTTCGCCGGTTCCCTCGCTCATTGGACGGTCCTCTTCGCATAGAGCCCCTCGAAACGATGGATGAGATAGGCGCCCACGTAGATGCCGATCAAGGAGATCCCCGCGATCAGGCCCAGGGAACGCCAATCGGGCATGGTCCGGTACAGCAGCACGTCGCGATAGCCGTCGAGCACGTGCACCATGGGGTTGAGGTTGATGTAGGGTTTCAGATCTTCCGGCAATCCGTCGAAGCGATACATGACGCACGACATGAAGAAGCCAATGCGCAGCAGATAGGGGATGAGATTGACGAGATCGGGGAGGAAGGGCACGACGGCGGCCAGCAGGAGGCCGCAACCGAGAATCAGCAATAGCTCTGTCA
>JAACEL010000618.1 GCA_011682535.1 Nitrospiraceae bacterium
TACGGCGCGGTATGAACCATCCAGAGCCCTCCGAGAATCACAAGGAGACCGCAAGCACTTTTCAAGATTGTCGCTCCTTTGGATTTCTCATTCCAGTTGAGGTACCGCTGCACGACCTCGGTGAAAGTCCCCGCGAAGACGATGACGGAGCAGTGACCCACGCCGTACATCAAAAGCAGCGACACACCATAGGGGAGATTCGTCGAGGCCAACTTGAAGGTTACACCCAGCATCGGAGCCATGTAGGCGAAGGTGCATGGTCCGAGGGCAATGCCGAAGACGAGACCCAGGATGAACGCAGCGAGCGCTCCTTTGCGCTTCATGCCCACCTGTCCGGGGCCGGACCAGGGCATAGGGATCACGTCGAGCAGATGCAGGCCAACCAGGAAGAAGATCGCGGCGACGAAGTAGTTACCGTAACGGCCGACGTCGCCCATCATCCTTCCCGCGGCGGCAGTGATCGCGCCAATTAGCCCTATGGTTATGAGAATACCCACGGCGAACATGAAGGAGATAAAGAAGGCGCGCCGGGTGCTGATACGACCCTGGTTGTCTATGAACCCGATAATAAGGGGAATGCTCGCGAGGTGGCAGGGACTGAGTACGATGCTGAGCACACCCCACACTAAGGATGCGACAATCGCAACCAAGGCACTTCCCTCAACTGCGTGGGTCAACGTCGTGAACAACTCTTGCATATTGGTCGTGGTCCTACTCTACTTTGCCTTCTACTTGGGCGTGCATTCACCGATCTTGCAGGCTTTGCTGATCTGCTCCGGCGTCAGCTTCATCTTTGCCGTCAATCCTTGCTGGATGGTCATCTGACGGCCAGTCGCCGTTGCGTGCGCCTCTACCCACTTCTTTAGATTGGCCTCATTCGAGAAGAAGGCCTGCTTGAAGCATCCCGTCGACTTGATGTTGCCCTCCGCGTCTTTTCGCGCGCCGCCCCAAGCAACGGCGGTCGGAGGCTCGAGCTCGGCGACATGACCTTCAAAGGTCTTCACGCGGATCGGGTCGCCTGTCAGCGCGTCCTTGGCCTCTAGTTCGATGTCCTTTCCCGTCCTGGCCGCCACCCCAAGCGCACACATCACACAACATGCCCAGGTCTGCAGCCCCTCGATGCGGACGATCGAGGCATCCTCTGGATAGACCGGGCGGTCGCAGAATCCACATCGTGTCACCATCTCTTTTGCTTCGAGTTGCGTCCAGGGGAGGATACTGCCACCCGACCGCTTCTGCTCCTCTTTCGCCGCGGCCTCATCGGCAAACGCCTTGATGGTAGGACGGCCGTGCTCGTCCATCCCGTAGAGATATGTCGCGGCCGTAACGGGTATCAATTCCCCGCTGGAGCAATCCGTAACCGAAGCGTTCTCGTGCGTTTTGTCTTCGTCCGTTATGCTGGCGAAGGTGATGATGTAGCAGTGAGGCGAGCAAAAGGCGACTTCGCCGGCCGGGGTCTTCATGACGGTCCACGTCTTGGAAACAATATCCCCGTCGCACAGGTAGCAGATGCTGTCTTTCGGCCTGCTGTCGGGTTGGGCCGGCTCCCACCGGCTAAACGATTCCGCCGCCTTCGGCTCAACTGCTAGGTCAACCCCCAGTTCCTTCCATTTCATCAGGATGTCTTCCTTCGAGAAGAACCCTTGATGGCGAAAACGTTCTTCACCGGAGGCGTCATAGAAGATCTGCGTCGGAATCATCTGCACACCGTATTCCTTGCCCGCGCCGGGATTCTTCCATACATCAATGAACTGGACTTCCATTTTCCCCGCGTATTCTTTCTTCAGTTCATCGAGAATGGGGGCCATCATCTTGCAGGGGATGCACTTGTCCGCGCCCAGATCAATGAGGCGCGGGACCTTGTCGGTTTTAACGGGCGACGTGGCAGCCTTCTGCGCGTTGGCCGGCTCTTCTGCCGTTGCCAGTGACACCTGCTCGGAGGCGCCTGCATCCACTGAAGTTGGCTTGCCTGGCTGTCGTTTGGCATAGATGACCGCACCCACCGCGATCACCAGCACTAACACTATGCCAAGTTTCAAGGTGGGCCCGCTGCCGGAGCCGCCATTACGATTCGTTGCTTCCTCAGTCATGTTTGCTCTCCTCAGCAGCCGGACTCCCAGTTGAATCGCTGCGACTACACAGAGGGCCACAACGATCTGCAAGGCTACGTTTTCGTTCGCGCTACAACTACACATTTTCATTCCTACCGGCTTGAAAACTCCGGGCGATTGAGCTCAATCAGCCAAGCAGACCGGCCAGTTCCGCCACTCGGCGTCCAAGATTCTCCGCGGTCTCTGTGCCGAAATCATCCTCAGCTATCGAATCGCCCTGATTCCAGAGCGTGGCGCCTATCCTGGCGGAGGGCGGGCCGTTGCCCACGATAACCATGTCCTGACACATCAAGGCCGTCTGAATGGATCGAATAGTCAGTTCCTGCCCGCCATTGCGGGCACCGCCCACGGCAAGTACCCCGGCAACCTTGTTGCGGAGCTTGAAACCGCCCTTGCGGAACATACCGCAACGATCCAAAAACGCTTTGCACAGAGCGCTCATGTTTCCGAAATAGACTGGCGATCCGACAATGAGCCCGGCCACGGCGGGATCGCCCAGCTTTTCCACAAGCACGGGAAAATCGTCGGTCTCGCCTTCACGCAATGGCTGGCCCGCGGCCAATTGGGCTGGAATACTCAGGTCAGCAAGTTCGACGAGTTC
>JAACEL010000194.1 GCA_011682535.1 Nitrospiraceae bacterium
TTCGAGGCGGTCGGTGCCGGGGGCCTCGCCGGTGCTGGCGAGGAAGAGGGCGGTCGGGCCGTCGTCGTATTCGCAGTAGGCGGTGACTTCGTCCTCGGTTTCGATGTGGTGGTACTTGCCGAAGTTGCAGAAGGCGCGGATGCGCGAGGGCATGCCGAAGAACCACTGGAACAGGTCGAGGTTGTGGGGACATTGGTTGAGGAGCACGCCGCCGCCTTCTCCCTTCCAGGTGGCGCGCCATCCGCCGGAGGCGTAGTAGGACTCGGTGCGGTACCAGGCGGTGACGATCCAATCGACGCGCTGTATGGCGCCGAGTTCGCCGCTGTCGATGAGGGCTTTGATCTTCAGGTAGGCCGGGTTGGTGCGAAGCTGGAACATGGCCGAGAAGACTTGGCCGCCGGCCTTCTCATGCGCGTCGATGAGGCGTTGGCAATCGGCCTTGTGTACCGAGATGGGTTTCTCTGAGAGAACGTGCAGGCCTTGTTCCAGGGCGTCGATGCCGATGGTCGTGTGGCCGTAGTGGGGCGTGGCAATGATGACGGCGTCCACGTCGCCCGAACGGATCAGCTCGGCGCTATCGGCGTAGGTCTTCAGGTCGCTGAACGGTTCCAGTTTTGCGGGGTCGACGTCGCACACGGCCGTCAACTCGCACCGGTCCACTTCCCCTGTGCGCAGATAGCGGCTGTGAGAAGTGCCCATTCCGCCTACCCCAATGATCCCGACCCTCACTGTATCCATCGTGCGTCTCCTTTGCTCGCTGTCGACCAAAACAGCGGCCATTGTAGCAGGGCATCGCCGGGGAGACCACTCGGGAGCGAGCGTGAAATGCCACGCGTTATTGCGCCTGACAGTGGCGCGGGCCGCCGACGTAATGTATGATTGCGCTTCTGTTCCCGCACATGAAAGCCGTGAGGTGACGTGATGCCGAAAGAAACAATGACCTCCCGCGAGCGCTGGCTGGCGGTACTCAACCGCCAACCCCCCGACCGCGTTCCCATGGACATCTGGATCGTGCCCGAGGCCCTCGATAAGCTCCTCGATCACATGGGCTGCGACTACGACACGGCCCTTGAACGGTTGCATATCGACACGCCCCTCACCGTCGGACCCAAGTACATTGGGCCCGAGCCTCAAGAGGGGCTCGACATCTGGGGCGTGCGCACGCAGGTGATCGACTACGGCACCGGGACCTACGTCGAACTGGCCTCCTCGCCGCTCGAGGCCTACGCCTCCGTCGATGAGATCGAGGCCAATTACACCTGGCCGAGTCCCGACCACTGGGATTACTCGGAAATCCCCGACCAGGTGTGCGGTAACGATCATCGCATCATCCGTGGGGGTGGCTCGGAACCGTTCCTGCGCTACAAAATCCTGCGCGGCGAGCAACAGGCCTTCCTCGATCTACTGATGAACCCGGAGATCGTGCACTACTGCCTCGACAAACTGTTCGAGATTGCCTATCAGGAGACGCTACGTATCTTCGAGACGATCCCCGGCCAGGTGTCCATCACCTACGTGGCCGAGGATCTCGGCGGGCAGGACGGGATCATGTACGCGCCCGACCAATGCCGCGAGTTCCTGTTTCCGCGGATGAAGCGCATGATGGACCTCACACGCCAGAACGGCTCGCACGTGTTCACCCACTCCGACGGCTCATTCCGCGAGGTGCTGCCCGATCTCATCGACATCGGCATGCAGGTGTTGAATCCCGTGCAGTGGCGGTGCAAGGGCATGGATCGCGAGGGGTTGAAGCGTGACTTCGGCGACCGCCTGGTCTTCCACGGCGGCGTCGACAACCAACACACGATCCCCTTCGGCACGCCCGACGACGTACGCCAAGAGGTGCAGGACAACTACCGCATCCTGGGCGACGGCGGCGGCTACATCCTCGCCCCCTGTCACAATATCCAAGCTGTTACCCCGCCCGAGAACATCGTCGCCCTGTACGAGGCCGGATACGAGCACGGCTGGCGCTAGCTCAACCGCCTAAGCTCTTCCGCATCCACCTTGTCCTGGGCTCTGGGCGTAGCCTGTTTGTTCTGAATGAGTTCGTCGCGCCCGATGAACGTGACTTCGACGCTTCCGTAGACCCCCCGGGCAACGTTTGGCTTCGCGTCTGCGTAATGCACTCCGTCGATATCGTTAAGAAGATCGACGCGGCTCGGAGCGACACCGAAGGTGAGGATATTCCCCCTCGCAGTAAAGGTTTCCTCGGGAAGATCCTGAGGCTCGAAGCCGAATGAGATCAGTGCCTCGCGCAACCGCGCCACGTTTGCGGGAGAGGCATCAAAGAAGATGTCGATGTCCTTGGTGAATCGTGGATAGCCATGGAAGGCTACCGCGTATCCCCCCACGATCATGTAGTCAACGAGGTTCTCTTCGAGTAACCGAAACAACTCTTCGAAGTCGGGATGGGTATTCATAGAGGAATTTCCCTGCCTCGATGCGCAACACCTCCACCGCGTCGAGGCGTTCTTCCGCACTGCATCCCTGCCAGAAGGCTCGATCGCGCCGGGCCTGTTCCGCATGGTTCGTGATGGACAGTCGCCGCTTCATACTTCTCAGTTTAGCTCAGGGCTGGCGCCAACACAAGGAGCACAACCGCGTTCCATCTGCTTTTTGACCGCTTTTCTCCGGATAGACTATAATCCGGGCGTAGGTTGTCCCGCGTTACCAACCCCGGAGACCGCTCGTGGATCTTAGCCCTGCTGCCCTAGGCCAGATGCTCGTCATGTATCCGTGCTTGCTGTTCTCGTTGAGTTTTCACGAGGCCGCGCACGCGCTGATGGCCAATCGTTGCGGCGATCCGACCGCCCGCTTGCTGGGACGCGCCACGCTCAACCCCCTGGCCCACATCGATCCGATCGGCACCGTGGTGATGCCCATACTGATGATGCTCTCGGGCGTTCCGTTTCTGGTCGGATGGGCCAAACCCGTGCCTGTCAATCCGCGCAATTTCCACGACATGCGCCGCGACAACGCACTCGTCGCGGCGGCGGGGCCGGGCTCGAACCTGCTGCTGGCGTTCTCGTCGATGCTGCTGCTGAAGGTGTTCGTTACCCTCGCCGTCAACTTCCCCGACACCCAGGTGTTTGTCCTCCTGTTCGCCATCACCCGCTACCTGGTGATCATCAACTTCCTGCTCGCCCTGTTCAACCTGATCCCCGTGCCCCCGCTGGACGGAAGCCACATACTCGGTCCGCTACTGCCTGCCGGCGCGCAGCGCGCTCTCGATCAGCTTGGGCCGTTCGGCATCATCATTGCCATCATCATTGCCCGCACGGTATTGCCCATTCCCATGAGATTCCTCGAAGATGTCGTCGAGCGCTTCGCCTTCTGGGGCGTCGGCTAAGGAATCCAGTCAGTAACCACCAGCAAAGCTGGTGGTTACTGACAAGGCCCCTAAGCCACTCAACGGCATTTCCGTGCTCTCTTGGACTTCTCCAAATCGCCGAATAACTTCACCGTAGCGGACGCCCTCGGCGAGCGAAGCAGGCAATCCCCGATTACCGTTACCCGGGCCTCGTCGAACGCTTCGGGTGCGCCACAATATGCCCCCCCTGCGGATTCCCGACGTTCGGGACACCGTCCCATTTCTTCCCTTTTCGCGTATCGTTTTGCTATCATCACGCCTTTCTATGCCGTAGATCGTACCGTGTGACATCGCCGATGGAAGCCCGGACACCGGGTAGCGTATTGTGGCGCGCTCAAAGTACCAGATAGTACCGGGGCTTCCTGCGCGCCACGAGGACATCACCCGGCGATTCGAATGGGAGTACATGATGGAGTTGCCTCGCAAATACAAGGCTAAGGACTGCGAACAGCGCTGGCTGGACCACTGGAAAGACACGAACATTTTCGCCTACGACCCCACCCGGGGACGCGACGAGACGTTTGTCGTCGACACGCCGCCGCCAACCGTGAGCGGCTCGCTTCACGTAGGCCACCTGTTCAGCTATTCCCATCAGGACTTCGTCGTGCGTTACCAGCGCATGCGCGGCAAGAACATCTTCTTCCCGATCGGTTGGGACGACAACGGCCTGCCCACCGAGCGCCGCGTACAGAACCTCTACAACGTACGCTGCGAGCCCCACATTCACTACAACCCCGACCTCGATGTGAAGCGCGGTCGGAAGGGCAATCCGACCCCGATCGGCCGACTCAATTTCATCGAGTTGTGCGAAGAGGTGACCAAGGAAGACGAAGAGGCTTTCCGCAATCTGTGGACCCGCCTGGGGCTGTCCTACGACTGGAGCCAGGAATACGCCACCATCGACGCGCACTGCCGCACCATGTCGCAGTACAGCTTCCTCAAGCTGTTGGAAGACGGCCACATTTACCAGGCCGAGCGCCCCGTCATGTGGGACATCGGCTTCCAGACGGCCATCGCCCAGGCCGAGATCGAAGATAAGGAACGCCCCAGCGCGTTCCATTTCCTGCGGTTCGGTGTCGAAGACGGCGACCGCGACCACATCGTCATTGCGACCACGCGGCCGGAATTGCTGGCTTCGTGCGTGGCGGTGCTCGCCCACCCCGAAGACGAGCGCTACAAGAACCTGTTCGGCAAGCGCGCCATTACCCCCTTGTTCAAAGTACCCGTGCCCATCATGCCTGATCCGCTCGCCGACCCTGAGAAGGGCACCGGTATCGTGATGGTCTGTACCTTTGGCGACCAGACCGACGTCGAGTGGTGGCGCGAGTATGACCTGCCGCTTCGCCAAACCATCGGGCGCAACGGCTTGATGATGCCCGTCACGTTCGGCGCCGAGGGCTGGGACAGCCTCGACCCGGACGCCGCCAACGCCGTCTACACGCAGATCGCAGGGCAATTCGTCAAAAAAGCCCAGAAAACCATCATCGCGATTGCCGAAGAAACCGAGGGGCTCATCGACCGCCCGAAAGAGCCGCTCACGCACGCCGTGAAGTTCTTCGAGAAAGGCGACCTCCCGCTCGAACTGATCCCCACCCGCCAGTGGTACACCCGGATCATGGACAAGAAGGAGGCGCTGACGGAACAGGGCCGCAAGATCGCCTGGCGCCCTGAATTCATGGGCAAGCGCTACGAACTGTGGGTGGAAGGCCTCAACCAGGACTGGTGCCTCAGCCGTCAGCGCTATTTCGGGGTGCCGATCCCCGTGTGGTTCCGCGTGGGGGACGACGGACGCGCCCTCTACGAAGAGCGCATCCTGCCCGCCATCGAGGATCTGCCGGTCGATCCGCTCAACGACGCTCCTGCCGGATTTACCGAGGAGCAGCGCGGCCAGCCCGGCGGTTTCATCGGAGACCCCGACGTGTTGGACACATGGGCCACCAGTTCCCTCACCCCGCAGGTGGCCACCAAGTGGTTCAAGGACCAGGCGCGCCACGACAACCTGTTCCCGATGGACATCCGCCCGCAGAGTCACGAGATCATCCGGACCTGGGCCTTCTACACCATCGTCAAAGCCTACCTACACAGCGGCGAAATCCCCTGGCGCAACGTCGTCATCAGCGGCTGGATCCTCGATCCCGACCGCAAAAAAATGTCCAAAAGCCAGGGCAACGTAGTCACGCCCGAGCCGTTGCTCGACGAGTTCGGCGCCGACAGCGTCCGCTACTGGGCCGCGCGTGCGCGCCTGGGCGTCGACACGGCCTACGACGAACTCGTGTTCAAGACGGGCAAACGCCTGTGCACGAAGCTGTTCAACGCCAGCAAGTTCGTCATCGGCCGGTTCGCCGATATCGACCCCGCCCAGCTCGGACCGGACAAGATCGTCGCCGAACCCGACCGCGCCATCATCGCCGAGTTGCGCCCGCTGATCGAACGCGCCACGGCCGCCTTCGACGACTTCGACTATGCCCAGGCCCTGAGTCTGGTCGAAGATTTCTTCTGGCGTACCTTCTGCGACAACTATATCGAGTTGGCCAAGGGCCGCACCTACAAAGAAGAACTCACCGAAGGCCGTCTGTCGGCCGCGTCGACCTTACGTCTCGTACACCGCGTTCTCGTGCGCATGCTGGCGCCCTACCTGCCCTTCCTCACCGAGGAAGTGTGGCACTGGTGTTACACCGGCGACGCCGGCATGCACGAGTCCGTGCATCGCAGTCCCTGGCCCACGCTCGACGAGATCGCCGCGATTCCCGCCCCGCGCAACGCCCTGACCTACCAGGCGTCGGTGGGCGTGATCGAGGCCGTCCGCAAGGCCAAGGCCGAGGCCAACCTCAGCATGAAGGCCCCCGTTAGCCGCGTAACCGTGACCGCCAAGGCCGACGCCATCGAAGCCGTTCAGAATGCCGTTGACGACCTCAAAGAGATGCTCCACATCGAGCAGGTCGAGTTCGTCGAAGGCACCCCCGGCCCCGGTCTCGTGGCCGTGGAGGTACGCGCCCAGTAAGTATCTCCCGGCAGAGCCGGGGGGCCTCTCACTTCAGGCTAGCCCGGCCCGAGGGCTCAAGCCTCTTTCATCGTCTGTCTTTCGCCACGGCCTCGTACACGCGGACATAGTCGACGTAGAAGTAGTCGGGGAGTTGGGCTTTCGTGATGTCGCCGCCCCAGTCGCCGATTTCTTCGGTGAGTTTGACGTAGGCGGGCACCTGCGAGACGCCCCCCGCGCTGGTGCGCCATGTTTCCTCGCCGTCGACGTAGAACACGTACTCCTCAGGCGTCCATTGAAGGGCAAAGGTGTGATAACCCTTGTTCAGGCCCTGAGTTCTTACGCGCCGGAAGGCCAACCGGTGGTCCTCGCCGTAGCCGTCCCAGTGCAACGCGTGTTGAATCGACGAACCGCGCGTCGGCTTCTCCATGATGTCGATTTCCGTGCCGTCGCGGCCTTCATTCCCCACGATGCCCACGCCCGGACTCGAGAACAGCCAGAACGCCGGCCAGTGCCCTGGCTGGGTGGGGAATCGGCAACGCGCTTCCCAGAATCCGTAGCGCTGTTCGAATTTGCCCATGCTGCGCACGGCGCCGCAGGTGTAGCGGTCGCCATCCCGCTTCGTGCGCAGGGCGAGATTGCCTCGTCCGTCGAGGGCGGCATCTTCCCTGACCCAATAGCCCCCTTTACGTTCCCAGTCGCCCAGCACCTCCCACTTCGCCGGGTCGATCTCGGTGCCGTCGAACTCGTCCTTCCAAACCAGACGCCACATCTTGCCCTTTCCGGGGGAGGGCAAGTGTCGGGTATCGTCATACGGCAGGATCACGCAGCCCGACGCCGCAACCAGCACAAGTACCGCCAACCCGCATTGTATCGCTCGCATGTCGTCCGTCCTCATGGCTGTGACACACACCATAACCTATCTGTTCGAGGCCCACCACTAGGGCGCGCTATCCTCCACGTTGTTCAGCAGTTGCGTTGCCGTGGTGATGTCCGTGATCAGATGGTTGAACACCCGCAACGACTCCTCGCGCATCAGCGGCAACAAGGCCGTGTTCTTGGGGGTGTTGCACTGCACACATCGGCCCGAGATCAGGATGACATGCTTGTCCGGCGTGCGTGACAGCCGTACCAGATCCTCCAACTCAAACAGGGTGACGTGCCGCGCCCCGATGTCCTCCATGATCGGCCCCTTATTCGAATAGGGGCGCCACTGTACGTCGCCGCACCAGCCCGCTTCCTCCAGAATTCCCCGGGCGCGAGGCGCCTCAGTCTCGTTAGACTCCAGGAAATTGATGAAGAGGCCATGCTCGTCGTCGCGGCTCGACAGCGACGACACGATGATGTCGATGTCCTCCGCCGCTTCGAATGCCTCGCGCACGCCCGTCCGCGTCTTCACCGCCTCGTACTGGTTCCAGGGCACCACCGGCTCCGAGAACATGCCCATGTAGTCGATGTCCAGATTGAGTGCCATGAAATACGAGAAGAACGCCACCGGCGCCGTGATCGGGTGGCGCGGCGCAAAACCCGAACTCAGCGCGTGCAATACCAGTTTGGGTACCTGCGACTGCGTTTGCGAACGCAACAACGACGCGAAGTGGCGCGCAAACCGCTCCGTCGTACCCCCCGCCCCCAAGCCAATATGCACCATGTCCTTGCGGTTTCCCAACTCCTTCACCAGCACCAGCGCCTTCTCCGCTCCCGCCATGGTCAAATGATTCACGGCCCCCGGTTCGTCTTGCACGTTCAACACCGAAATGTCGGCCGCCGCCTGAGGAAACACCGCCGCCAGACGCCGGTTCAGCGCCATCTCCTCCGGAGGGCACAGGCGGATGTAGCCCAGATCCTTGCCTTCCCGGATCAAGGAGTAGATGCGCTCACGCGTCACCGTCGTGAAGCCCTGATCTCTGAGCCATTTCGCGATCTGAGTCGCCCCCTCGTTTTCCAGGAACTTCTCGCAAACGAAGAAAATATACGGGTCGGGGATATTGTGGCGGGTTCCACGCATCATGATAGGCCTCCGGTTCTGTCAGACTCGGGGCTTCTGTGCGCGCCCCGTTGTCTGAGAGCAAATCCTAACGTAGTGTAGATCAGAGACACGTTCATGTCAACACCAAGATGTGAATATCGATAATTCATTGTCAATAAATAAGTTAAGCCTGCGCCACAGTATGCATACTCTCATCTTTTCTCACAGTCTGAGGTGACTGTGAGGACTGTGTATAAAGTATTGTTTGACAAGGGTTTGCATGTCATGATAGAGTAGAGGACAGAAGCAGGGCAACGAATTTGGGAAATACCCCGTGTTGCGGGAAGACTGTGAGAGAAAGGAGGAAATAAGGGCAATTGTGCACGAACTAGGGGACTCCAACAAGGCGCATGCCGGATGCGCCTAGGAGGGAAGTGGATGTGGCTAAGCTAATCAAGCATGTTATGGACGCGCAGTTACGCGCCTTCAACGACTTCTGGAGCATGGGCCTCATGCTGATTCGGGGAGCAATCGCGGTGCGCGCCTTTTCTCCCGATGATTCCGATAACGTACAAAGGACGGACCCGCTCAACGCCGCACTTAATGAGCTTACCGTCAACTATCTGTTGCTCGAACGTCTACGCCGGGAAACCATCCTGACCGAGATGCGCTCACGCGAATTGCTCACCAACGACTACGTCACCCTGAGCGGCGGGCTGCAGCGCGGCACCTCACGCACCCTGCAGGTCAACGGACTCCCGCCAGTGTCGCTCGATCGCAAAGAGTTCTTGGTGATGCTCATACTGGCGTCGCCCGGCCTCGATCCGTTTCTCACCCTCGACGAGACCCGTCATCGGGGCTACGTCCCGCTCGAGAAGATTCTCAAGCGTGTGGAGGTTGCCAAGAACAGGTGGCTTGAGAAAATGAGTGGCGGCAAGGAGGATTTCTGGGTGTTTCCCAACGATGAGGATGTCCGCAAGATCGTCTGGCAGGTACGCGGCAAGCTCGAGGAGAACGACGGCAACAGAAACCTCATTCAGACCGGCAACCAGCACGTTGGCTACCGGTTTTCTTGTCCGCGGCGGCACATCACCGTTGAACTCACCGGCGCAGGCGCCGAGGCCCTGCGCGGCATCTAGCCCACACCGGCCGCCACTGCTCGCGGCTAGAGCGTTTGGTGAGCGATGCGGGCCACCCCCGGCCTCCGGCCGGCCTTGGTGAAATGTGCCTCCTTGGTCTATACTCTCCCGCGTGGGATCCAAGGAGGTGCATGCACGATGGGCACGATCACCGTCGCCATATGCGCGCGCAACGCGCAAGACATCATCCGCGACTGCTTGCAGAGCGTTCGAAACCAGACGGTTGCGCCCGACGAGATCATCGTTGCCGTCGATGAGTTGTCCGATCCCACCGCCGATGTCGCCAAGGAGTACGGCGCACGTGTCATCGCCAGCAACGCCACCGGCCTCTACGAAGCCCGCAACGCCGTGCTCAAGGCCTGCGCCACCGACTACCTCGCTTTCACCGACGCCGACTGCCTGCTCGTCCCCGAATGGGTCGAACGCGCCAAGCACGTGCTCGACACCCACCCCGAGGCCGGCGCCGGCACCGGACGCCACCCCGCCATTGGCCGCAAGACTTTCGCCAGTTGGCTGCACTACATGTGGTTCCTCGTTGAGACCCGCGAGACCGGCGAAACCGACGGCGTCATCGGCGGCAACAGCTACTTCCGCACCAGCGCCCTGCGCCGCGTGGGCGGCTGGCTCAAGCTGCCCCGCCACAGCGCCGCCGAAGACGTCTACATCTCCAAAGCCCTACACGGCGCCGGCTACAAGATCTGGTTCGAAGAAGGCTGTGCCGCCCAACACCACTACGAGACGGGCTTCCGCTCCCTCTGCCGCAAGAGCATCATGATGGGCAAAGACATCGTCGTCATGATGCGCGCCGCCGGCTGGACTAACGACGAACTCTACCTCTACACCCTTACCATTCCCGTGCTTGCCGCCGTGTTTCTTGCCGGCCTCCTCGTGATGTGTCTCATGCCGCCCGTCGGGCTCGCCATCGCCCTGGCGCCCCTGTTGGCCACCTTCGCCTTTCTTCTCAAGAAGTTCCGCAGTCTGCGCATGACCATACCCCGCTGGTTCGCCCGATGGATCGTCATCTGGCCCTACTCCTGGGGCATCCTCAAAGGTCTCCTCTCCCCGGTCCCGAAGGGCTGAGAATGTCGTCCGTGGGCGCGGCGTACGCTTGACGAATGAACCGGCATTGAGTAGGATGGAGTTCCTGCTCTTCCTTCTCTGTGGCCGGGTGGGTTCAAGAGATTCAGATAGGCGCTTCCAACGCGAGACCAGGGAAGAAAGCATGAGAACGTTGCCTTTGCCATACGTGAGCATTTCCAGCACATTACGGGCCGGGTGTCCTTCGGGGTGGGCCTTGTCCCTTGTCCTGGTTCTCGTGGCGCTGGGTGTGCCATGGCTCGCGCCCGCCGCGCACGCCGGAGGCCTGGCCGGTTCCGTTCAGGGCCAAGGCCTTTCCGTCCATAGCCTGCCCGCCGCGGGCATTGTCGGCCTATGCATCGTGGCCGTCGTATGCATCATCGCCGGCGCATTCATCATCATGCGCAGAGAAGATTAGCGGACCCCGTCCTCCGGGAAGAACCCCCGCAGGAACTCCGCTTCTGTGCCGTCGTACACCGCCTCGGCCAAGTGCTCGATGCCGTGCTGATCGCCCCACGAGTAGACGATCACCGTCTTCCCCTCGAACTCGCACAGGTCCACATCCGAGTTGTTGATGTTCTTCGCCGTTGCAATACGCTCACGTTGCTCCGGCGTCAGCTTGTCGCTCGCCACCTGACGATCCAGGTCGCTGTGTTTCATGATGGGCTTGAAGGGACTGTCTTCCCACTCAATGAAATCCTTCGTGCGCACGATGTGCGGAGCGTAGTAGCCGGGGTAGGCCTCCAGGTAGATCATGTAATAGACGCCGTCCAGATATCGCAGCGCCGGGCAAGCCGAG
>JAACEL010000619.1 GCA_011682535.1 Nitrospiraceae bacterium
ATCACCCGGTCAGCGCCATCGTTGACGGCATTCTCGACCAGCCGCAAGTCGCGGTCCTGGCCATTGCCGTTCAGGGTGTACATCTCGATTTCGGCTATGTCGAGCGAGAACGCCCAACCGCCGAAGCCGTTGGTTCCGGAAGCCCCGCCGTTCTCCAGCATCCAGTCGCGCACCAGATACCACATGCCGTGGCCGGTGTTGATCTTGCTGACCTGAACGCCAAAGATCTTCTCCTGGGTCCGAATGAACTGCTTGGTGTTCGCCCAGTAGCTCACCGCGCTCACAACCATCGGAGAGGCGAGCAGAATCTTCTCCTGCGAACCATACCGGAATGACTGCCGCGCGAACGCTTCCAGCAACTTCAACGTCAGCGAACCGCCGCCGCTGGAAACGTTGGTCGTAATTGCCGTGTTGAGCCCCATCGTTGTCCGCAGCGCATTCCCGCCGGGGCCGGTGAGGGTTTCGCTGGCTTTCCCGAACAGGAAGGATCGGTTCATATCGACCTTCATCTGCTTCAGGAGCTTGGCGTGCAGCCGCTTGCGGTCGCCGCCGGGTCCACCGTAGACCTTCGACGCGATCATCGTATTGGTCAGATTGATGGACTTCTTGAAGATCTCCGTGTAGGAAGTCTTCAGGGCGGGAGCAGTGGTCTTTGCCGTCGCCACCGCAGCGCCTTCCTCGAAGGCCGTACCGAGGATTGCCAGCGCCACGCTCGGGTTGATGACCGCAACAGTCGTGCCGGCGAAAGCCCTGGTCACGGTGAGAACATTGCTGGATCTCGCCGTAACGCGGCAGAGCTCCGGGTTTGTCGAAGACGAAGCAGCGTTCGGAATGGCGAACAGATCACCGACCGTGAACTTGGTGCCATCGGCTACGGTAACGGTCACCGAAGCGGTCGCAGCGGCAACGGTGGCTGAGCCATTGGCGTCCCAGCGGGCCACGAAGTCATCCTCGAACCATTCGAGTCTCGGCGAATCGCAGGGGCTTTTCTTGCCCATCCTCGCCAAGAAGGTGATGAGCGGCTGTTCGGACGGTTCGAGCAGCAGGCCCTTGTCTCGCACGAAGCGAACAAGGCGCTGCTCAGTAATTACTTGATTGGTGTCTCTGATTCCAGAGATTTGTGCCATGATGGATCTCCCTTAAGAGGTTGCAAGGGAATCAGAACTTTTACAGGTCGCCTAAGCTTACGCCGCGACCTTCCTTGAGAATATCCACGTAGGACTTGTTCTGAGTTCCCGTGGCTGCGGTCGTGCCAGAGCCTTTGTTTACGGTCTGGCGGTTCCTCTCTTGAGTTCGACGCTCACCTGTCTTGATGCCTGCATTCAAGAGTGCTTCGTTCTTCCGTGGGCTCCCGTTTTTGAGCTTCAGGATGCCGTGCGCCGTTGCCAGGACTTTGGCGTAGGCCACCTTGTCTGTTCCGTTGGCTTGCGCCAATTCCAACAGGGCCGGGTAGTCCGCCAGCGCCCGATTCAACGGGGTGCTGTCGTAATTCTTGCCGTTCACCTTGACGGGCTGTCCGCCGTCAGGCTGCGTGATGCCGCGAATGTCGGAAAACTTGTCGTATTTTTCGAGGTACGTGATGGCCTCTTCCTGGGCGCGAGTTCGCTCGCGATCGGCCACGACGTTCTGCAATTCGGGGATCTTCCCGCCGAACTGCTGCTGAACGATTGTGCTGACAAGGTTCTGCATAAAGTTGCTCGGCACGATGTCGCCGGTTTGCTGATCCTGCTGAACGAAAGTCGAGAGGAGTTGCCGGTTTACCATCTCCTCGCGAATATCCGCTACCTTGTCGTGATCTCCCTCTTGCCACGCCTTTAATTCATCGGCGATGGGGGCTTTCTTGGTCTTCCACGAGTCGCTGATGTGCGGCGGACGCTCGGCCTCGGGCCGTTCCTCTTCCTTGCCCTGCTCCGGCTTGTCGGTTTCGCCAGACAGTTCACGTTCGAGTTCGGCCAGCGGGTCAACTTCATCACCCTCGATCTTCTCTTTCAGCGCGGCGATTTCCGCTGCCTGGGATCGGATATGAAGTTCCTTGTCAACCACCGTTTCGAGGTCTTTGCGCTGGCTCGGATCATTGAGATCCTTCTTCATGCGCTGGGCCATCTCGGAGAGAACGGTATTGTACTCCTCGCTGCCCTTCTTTGAGCCAACAGCCGCATCGAATGGGTCGGGTTCCTCGGTTGCGGCCCCCTCGCCAGTCGCTGGCTCTTCGGTCGAGTTCTCCCCGGTGGGAGTTTCCCCGGCTTCATCCGCTGAGGTTTCGGTCGGTTGATCCTCTACCTGTGTGGACAAGTCCTCGGTTGTCGTCTCGGCGTCATACGCCTTGTCAAATGCTTCCTGTGTTTCTTGCGCGTCTTCGATAGCCAATGTAGCCTCCGGGGTCTGTATCCCCTATTCGTTGATGTATTGTGCTGCGAAACGCCGTAGTATTTCGAGCACTTCTTCATGCCCGGATATGATTCCCTCCATCCGGGCGGCATCTACCGCGTTGCCGCTTTTGACGGCGGCTCGCAGTCCAGTGAACTGCGCGGCGGCTTCCTCTTCCATTGCCCCGCCGATTGCTTCCATAAAAGTCGGTTGCTGTACGAGAGTGTGTAGCACCGCCTTGTGCTTATCCAGCATTCATTCCACCCTCGGCGGCGGCCATTGCCGATTCCGGCCCGGCGTTTTCCTGACCAAGCGGTGGTGTGTTCGGGTTCGG